>PMXT01000056.1 GCA_003170995.1 Actinomycetota bacterium
CCCCGGCGGGCCTTGATTCGTCAGTCTGGCCGTCAGTGAAGCCGGGGTGTAGCCGCGTAAGCCCAGCTTCAGCATGACGTTCGCGCCCAATTGCAGTGAGAGTGAGTGCGGCTCTGCCGCGCTGGGGCGCTGCCCCAGGCCCCGGAGTTTGCTCCTCCTCCCGGATGCAAGGACAGGCTGATGGATGGTGGGCCGGCAGAGGGCATCCGGTCGGAGGCCCGGGTCGCTCTCCAGCGTTGCNNTGGGTCCCGGGTCGCTCTCCAGCGTTGCCCGGCTTTTGGGGTCACTCCCTGCCGGCCCGATTGTTGGCGTTCCCGTTCCGCACATATAGGGCTGGAATGGGAATGGGTCAGTCGGCAGCGGCGCTCCAGCCGTCGCGGCCGGCGCGCTGGATTCGGCCATTTGCCTGCAAGAGCTTGAGTGCCTCGGCGACGGTCTGGTTGCGGACGCCGAGCTTCTCCCGCAGCGCGGCCGAGGAGAGCGGCGCGTCGGCCTTGCCGAGCAGGTCGAGGATTCGTCGCGCGGCGGGATCGTCCTGCTGCGCGCCGTCGACGATTTCGAAGCACGCCGAGGGCTCGGAGCGGTTGTCGACCTTGAGCTTGAGCCGCACCGGCGCGGGAGCGGCGGCGGCGCGGTGCTCGATCTTCAGCTCCAGCGTCGAGTCCTGGGAGAGCTTGCGCAGGTAGAGGTTGGAGTCGCCAAAGGCGTGCAGGTCGGACGAGCCGCGCAGGCCGGCTCCGCCGTTGCCCGCTGCTGCCTTTCGCGCATGGTGCACGAGCAGGATGGCGGTCTTCGAGTTGCGCGCGAGCCTGCGCAGGCCGTCGAGGATGACGCTCATCTCCGAGGCCGAATTCTCGTCGGCGCGGTGCAGCCGGATGAGCGGATCGAGTAGCAGCAGCCTCGGCGTGAAGGCGGCGAGCGTGGCCTCCAGCCGCTCGATTCCCTCGGGCAATCGCACCGGATCGACCAGGATCTCGATGGGCAGCTCGCCCAGCTCGCGCCCTCGGGCGCGTGAGAGCGCGACCAGCCTCTCGGAGATCACCGCATCCGGATCCTCGGCGCACAAGACCACGACGGGCCCCGGCTTGAGGACCCGGAAAGCTCCGGCGCAGGAGGTGGCGGAGGCGACGGCCACGCACAGGTCGAGGGCGAAGAAGCTCTTGTAGCTCTTGGGGGCGCCGCCGAGGATCCCCGCCCCTGCCTCGAGGAAGAGTCCCTCGACGATCCACGAGAGCGGGGCGGTGCGGCGCGCCAGATCGCCGGCATGCACGGTCGCGTAGGGCGCGGCCATCAGGCGTTCTCCCGGTCGAAGACCGCGTCCTCGACCTCGCGCACGTCGACGTGTTTCTTGCCTGCGGTCGCGGCGGCCAGGAGCGCGGCGGTGGCGATGTTGTTGATCTCGCGCGCCACGCCACTGCTTCGCTCGAAGACCTTGTCCCCAGCGCCGGGGCGAAACAGCGCCGCCTGGGCGCCCGCAGCGCGCAGCCGCCGATCGAGGTAGTCGATGGTCTCGCGGTCCGAGAGCGGCGAGAGCGAGGCGCGCAGCGGGAGGCGCTGGCTGAGCGAGGCGAGATCTGGCTCGGTGAGGCGCTCGCGCAGGGGTGTCTGGCCGGCGAGGATCAGAGTGAAAGGTGGCGTGCGATCGAAATCGAGATTTGAGATCAGCCGCAATTCATCGAGGCTCTCCCGCGGCAGACGGTGGGCCTCGTCCAAGACCAGGATCTCCTGCTTGTCGCTCTTGGCGAGTTCGTCGAGGACGACCTGCGCAGTCTGCGCCGACGAGCGACGCGGCTTGATGCCGTAGCGTTGCGCGAGCTGGCCGATGAGCCCGAAGGGGCCGCAGGCGCAGAGCGGGGTGTAGACCAGCCGCGAGCGCGTCTTGTCGAGGCCGTCGGCGAAGGTCCCGAGCAAGGTCGATTTGCCCAGGCCCGGCTCGGCGGTGAGCAGCATCGCGGTCTTGGATTCCACCGCCAGCCGCAGGCGCTCGTGCGCCTCGACGAAGCTCTTGTGCTCGAGCAGGCCGTCACGCGGCACGGCACGGGTGAAGGGCAGGCAGGTCAGGCCGAAGTGGCGCAAGAGCTTGTCGACGGGCATGGCATTACTCCTGGTTGGCGTTCAGGGCGGCGAGGTGGAAGTGCTTGAGGTAGTGCGAATAGACCGAGACGTGCAGGCCGCGACCTCGCAGCTTCAAGGCGTGCTCGAGGGCGAGGCGCGCGGTCTTCTCGGCGAAGGGACCGACGCCATTGAATGAGCGCGTCAATTCCTCGCGCTCGTAGGGCGACAGGTCCTTGCCGAGCATCTGCGCGCAGAGATCAAGAAAGGGCTTGAGCGTGAAATCCGCCGAGGGCTTCCACTCGGAGAGCGAGAGGTGCCGGGCCGAAAGCGCGATGCGGCGATCGAATTCTGCGCGCAATGCGCCGAGGTAGTCGAAGGACGGCGGCGAGGCGATCGGTCGCTCCGGCGTCGGCTGCGGAGAGTTCACCTTCTGGGGAAAGGCGCGCTGCACTCGCTTGCCGTTGAGGAAGACGAGTACGTCCTTCAGGTCGAAAGGGTCGTAATAGACGCGCACCCAGCGGTTGCGCAGGAAGCTCTCGCACTGGAAAGCGCGGCCCTCGATCTCCACGGTCACGGTCTTGGGGTGGACTCGGCGCTTGACGCGCATCCGGAAGATGTCCTGCAGGAGCACCGGGTCGGGAAATCTGGGCGTGAAGCCAGGTTGCGCGAAGCGATCCAGCGGCGGCTGGCCGGTGGTGCCGTGCGCCACCAGGTGATAGCGCCGGTCGAGCCACGCCTCGAAGCAGAGGTTGAGCTGCTCCAGCGACTCGATCTTGACAGCGCGGGCCTCGGGCTCGAAGCCGTCGGCGACGCTCCGGTTGAAACGCTCGATGGTCCCGCGCCCCTCGCTGGTGTGGGCCTTGGAGTGCACCATCCGCACGCCGAGGTGCTCGCAGGCGAAGGCGAAGTCGCCGGAGCGATACGTGGGTCCGTTGTCGACATAGAGCTTGTCGCACAGCCCGCGAGTGAGGAAGGCCCTCTTCAAGGTGTCGTCGAGAGTGAAGATCTGCTCGTTGCGGTACCAGTGGCCATGCACGCAGACCTTGGAGAAATGATCGAGGAAGGCCGAGAGGTGCACCGTCAGGAAGCGCTCGCGCACCGGGTCCCAGAGAATCGGGGCCTCGTGGTAATCGCCGATCCAGAATTGGTTGGGCCTCGAGAAGAGCAGCCGCGTGAAGACTTTGCTGCCCATCGTCTTCAGAATTCGGCGCGAGCAGCCTGCCGCCGCGAAGCAGCGATCGAGCGTCGAGCGCTTGAGCTTGCCCCTGGGCGCGAGGCCCTTCAGTTCCAGCACGTCGATGATCGTCGCCGTCGACCGCGAGGGGATTTCCTTGCGCGCGGCGATCGCCGCCTCGAGCAGCTCCGGCGTGATCTCCCTCGGCCCGCTCTTGCGCGACTCGGGCACCAGACCTTCCAAGCCCTCCTGCTTGTAGTCGATCCACCACTGCCAGAGCGTGCGCACCGAGAAGCGCCGCTCCTGTCCCGATGGCAGCCGCCACATCACCTGCGAGAGCTGCTCGACGCGCGCAGACAATTCCCCGCGCGGCAGCGATTCCGCGTCCAATTCGGCGACCACCGCGTGTCGGAAGAGGGCGAACTGGCGTCGGCGGTCGTCGATCTCGTCGTCGAAGCTCATGCTCGCCGGTGTACTCAAGGCGGGCCGGTAGAGTCTTCCGGCGAGCGCGGGGATGAATGCGCGGGCGCCAGCAGGTGCACCTCGCCCAATGCCCGGAAGCGCTCGACGAGCCAGAAGCGCAAGGGGCTCCGGTCCAGCGGCGGCACCGACTGTGCGCGCGACCAGACCCCGAGCGTGCAGAGCGCCTGGAAGGCGGCCAGCAGCGTCGCTTCGCGCTCTGGCGAGCGCGCCTTGACGTGGTCCTGCGGCACCTCCCGCGGCATCAGCGCAGCCGACTGGCCGGCGCCCGAGAGCCGCTCCGCCTCGGCCAACAGGCTCCGCGCCTGCACCACAGAAGCGAGCCAGCCCACCCAACGCCACACCGACCGTGGCGAGCAGCCGTGGTCCTTCGCCGTCTGCTCGTAGGTCGCGGCAGGGTCGCCCAGATAGTCGAAACCGGCGGCCTCGACCACGTCCGGCTCGAAGGACCGGTGCGGGTAAAGAAAGGCCGGGCGCAGCGTCCACGACACGTGGCACACCGCGCACACCACGCGCTGCAACGGCAGGCCATCATCGAAGCGATGCGGAGTGCCGTCGAGCAGGACGACGCAGAAGACCAGGCGCCAGCCATCGAACCAAATGCGTACGCCGTCGCAGAATGGGCACGCGCCCGGCAACTCGGGATGCCCACGCTCGGGCCCGATCTCCGCAACGTAGGACTTGAACTCGGACCAGCCGAGAACAATGCTCGCCACGACCTGCCGCCTGTTGTGAGGCGAAGGTCACGGCGCTCCGCGGTTCCAGCCGCGGGGCGCCACCCTTATGCGAGCCTATGCTGACGTCGGGGATGGGCAACTATCCGGTCACAACTGCAGCTGGGCGAGAGTGGCTACAGCGACGAGCTCTGCTGCTGCGGGAGAGGCCGACGTCGCTCCTGACCCGCACGTCGTCGCCGAGCTGGTAGAGCTCGAGGAAGTCGTCGCCGATGAGGCCGTCGGCGTTGGACCAGCTGCGCAGGCCGTCGACGTCGGGGTCGTAGAAGGCGACGCCGGCGCGGGTGGCGAACCAGACCTGGCGGCCGACGGTGAGGGCGTCGTTGACGGCCTTGTGCGGCAGGAAGTCCTGCTCGGTGTAGACGCGCAGCGCGCGATCGAGCTTGCGGTAGCGCACCAGGCCCTTGTTGGTGGCGAACCAGACGTACTTGTCGTCGAAGGCGACGGCGGAGACCGACTGGCTGGGCAGGCCGTCGTCCATGGTGAGCTTGGAGGGGCGGCGGCTGCCGGAGTCGAAGCGGATGACGCCGTCGTCGGTGGCGATCCACAGGGTCTTGC
>PMXT01000003.1 GCA_003170995.1 Actinomycetota bacterium
GAAATGAGCGAGCTGAATCTGATCATGCTGGGCGCCCCGGGCGCCGGCAAGGGAACTCAGGCTGTTCGCGTCGCCGAGATGCACGGTATTCCGCACATCTCGACCGGCGAGATGTTGCGCGGCGCAATCGCAGCCGGATCGGATCTGGGACAGAAGGTGAAGTCGATCGTCGAGAGTGGGGCACTTGTTCCCGACGAGCTCGTTATCGACGTTATCCGCGACCGCCTCGCCGAGTCCGATACCCGGAAGGGTTTCGTGCTCGACGGTTTCCCTCGCACGCTTGGTCAGGCGGAAGCGCTCGACGTGCTTCTGGCCGAGCTCGGCCGCCCGCTCGAGGTCGTGCTCGAGCTGGAGCTGGCCGAGGACACGGCGGTCAAGCGCATGCTTGGTCGTGCTGCCGAGCAGGGACGCGCCGATGACACTCCCGACGTGATCAGGAACCGCTTCGAGGTCTACCGGCGCCAGACCGAGCCGCTCTCCGAGCATTACCGCAACAAAGGAATCCTCGTCGCCGTCGACTCAACACCGAGCGTGGACGAGGTGTTTACCGCGATCGAGCGCGTGCTCGACGGCGTCGCATGATCATTCGTAAGTCCGAGCAGGAGATCGAGCGGATGGCGCGGTCGGGCGAGCTCGTCGCCCGAACACTTGCGCTCATCGGAAACGCCATCGAGCCAGGAGTGACCACCGCTGAGCTAGACGCTCTGGCCGAGGAGTTCATCCGCTCGCAGGGCGCCGAGCCGACCTTCAAGGGCTATCGCGGCTACCCGGCGTCGATCTGCGCCTCGCCCAACTCGATGGTCGTGCACGGCATTCCCGGCGACTACTCGCTCGCCGAAGGCGACATCCTTTCGGTCGACGTAGGGGTGACGTTGAACGGCTTCGTCGGCGACGGTGCCTTCACCTTTCCGGTCGGGGAGATCGACCCGGAAGCGCGCCGGTTGCTCGACACCTGCCGGGTGGCGCTTGTGGCCGGGGTGGAGCAGGCCAGATCGGGGAATAGGCTCACCGACATCTCACACGCCGTGCAGCAGGCGACAGAAGGGCCGGGGTTCTCGATCGTGCGCACGCTCGTCGGTCACGGAGTCGGCCGGGCGATGCACGAGGATCCACAGATCCCCAACTACGGTGAGCCCGGCCGCGGTCCGGAGCTGGCGGCGGGGATGACTCTGGCGATCGAGCCGATGATCAACGCCGGCTCGCCTGACGTCTTCGTGCACGACGACGAGTGGTCGATCTCCACTACCGACGGCTCGCTTTCCGCTCACTTCGAGCACACGGTGGCGATCACGACCAAGGGTCCCCGTATCCTCACAACCGCGCCCGGTGTCGATCTGGCCGCAATTTCAGGGCTCTCAGCGGGTGGAAGGTGGTCGAAAGAAGCGAGGAGCGGGCAGGAGCTGCTACGATTGCCTGCCGCCGCGCAGTGCGTCTAACTGCGCGCGCGTGCCGTAGGCATTACCGCGCTCCAACGAGCGCGGTTTCCGTGAGAAGGATGGCGAAGAGCGAAGAGAAAATCGAGGTCGAAGGCGAGGTCGTCGAAGCGCTCCCGAGCACGATGTTTCGGGTGCAAATAGATGGCGGACACAGCGTGCTTGCGACCATCTCGGGGAAGATGCGCAAGCACTACATTCGAATCCTCCCCGGCGACAAAGTGAAGGTCGAACTCTCACCTTACGACCTGACACGCGGCCGGATCACCTACAGACACAGGTAAAAAAATGAAAGTTCGTCCCTCCGTAAAACCGATTTGTGAGCGTTGCCGCGTCGTCAAGCGTCACGGTGTCGTAAGGGTGATCTGCTCCAACCCACGCCACAAGCAGCGGCAAGGGTAAGAGGACTAGTCGATGGCTCGTATTGCTGGCGTCAACCTGCCGAATCAGAAACGACTTGAAGTCGGGCTGACCTACATCTACGGAGTGGGGCGCTCGACGTCGGTCAAGGTCTGTAGCGATCTCGGGCTCTCGCCCGACACCAAGGTGCGCGATCTCACCGACGAGGAAGTCACCAAGCTTCGCAACTACATCGACCAGAAGCTCGAGGTCGAGGGCGATCTTCGCCGCGATCGCCAGCAGGCGATCAAGCGCCTGGTCGAGATCGGTTGCTACCGCGGTGTCCGCCACAGGCGCGGCCTGCCGGTCAACGGGCAGCGGACGAAGACGAACGCACGCACACGCAAGGGTCCGAAGAAGCTGATCGGCCGAGGCAAGAAGGGAAAGTAGTTGGCACCTCCTAGAAAACCGACGCGCGGTCGTTCGCGCCGCCGCGTCAAGAAGAACATCGCCGTCGGCCAGGCCCATATCAAGACGTCGTTCAACAACACGATCGTCGCTCTGACCGACCGCGAGGGCGCCGTGATCGTCTGGGAATCGGCCGGCTCGGCGGGCTTCAAGGGTTCGCGCAAGTCGACGCCGTTCGCCGCGCAGGTGACGGCGGACTCGGCCGCGCGCAAGGGCATGGAGCACGGTCTGCAGAAGGTCGAGGTCTTCGTCAAGGGCCCCGGCTCGGGACGCGAGACGGCGATCCGCTC
>PMXT01000140.1 GCA_003170995.1 Actinomycetota bacterium
CTCGATCTCGACCAGACACATACGGCAGGCGCCGACGGGCGGGCCGAGCCGTGGCTCGTAGCAAAACACCGGGATCTCGACTCCGGCCGCGGCGGCCGCTTCGACCAGGACGGTTCCCTTCGGCACCTGCACCTGGCGTCCGTCGATGGTGACGGTGACGAGTTCGGAGTTGCTCACAGAGTCGCCTCCTGGCCGACTCGGCCGCGGTAGATCTCGTCGACGGGCGAGCGCACCCGGGCGAGCGAGCTGGAGTCGCCGAAGGGGCAACCGCCTTGCTCGACATGGGCTTCGAACTCCTCGCGGAAGTGATCGATGTAGCTCGCCACAACCATCGCATTCGAGTCGCCGAGCGGGCACAGGCATTTGCCGAGCACGCGATCGCAGACGTCGAGCAGGAGATCGAGCTCGGCACGGCTCGCGCGCCCCTCTTCTATCTTGCGCAGGATCATCTCGATCCAGCGCGTGCCCTCGCGGCAGGGAGTGCATTNNCCCGGCAGGGCGTGCACTTGCCGCAGGACTCGTTCATATAGAACTGTGTGAGCCGAAGCGCCAGCTGCACCATGCAGGCCCTGTCGTCGATCACGATCACCGAGGCCGAGCCGAGGAAAGAGCCGGCCTTCTGCAGCGAGGCGTAGTCCATCGGCGTGTCGATCTGATCGGCCGTGAGGATCGGCGTCGAGGAGCCGCCGGGAATGATTGCCTTGAGCTTGCGCCCCTCGGGGATGCCGCCGCCACAGTCGTCGATCAGCTGGCGGAACGTGGCGCCGTGCGGCAGCTCGTAGTTGCCGCCGCGAACGACGTTGCCCGAGAGCGAGAAGAGTCTCGTGCCGGTCGATCCCTCGACGCCGATCTTGGCGTAAGCCTCGCCGCCGAGCTCGATGATCTTCGGCACGGTCGCCAGCGTCTCGACGTTGTTGATCAAGGTCGGGTCGCTGTAGAGACCGGAGATGGCCGGGAAGGGTGGCTTCGAGCGCGGCTGGCCGCGTTTGCCCTCGAGCGATTCGAGCAGGGCGGTCTCCTCACCGCAGATGTAGGCGCCGGCACCGCGGTGAACGAGGATCGGGATGCTCACCAAACCGGCGGCTTCGGCCTCGGCGATCGCGGCCATCAGGATCTCGTACTCAGCCAGGTACTCGCCGCGGATGTAGATGAAGCAGGCGTTGGCATGGATGGCGAACGCGGCAATCTGGATGCCCTCGATCAAGCGGTGTGGCACGCGCTCGATGATCTCGCGGTCTTTGAAGGCGCCCGGCTCCGACTCGTCGGCGTTCGCGACCAGGTAGATCGGCCGTGCGGCCTGCTCCGGCGCCGGGATGAAGGCTGCCTTCTGGCCCATCGGGAACCCGGCTCCGCCGCGACCGCGGATGCCCGACTGCTTGATCTCTTCGAGCACCGCCTCGCTGCCCAGCCCTCGAGCCTTCTCGAGTGAGGCGTAGCCTCCGACTCGACGGTAATCCTCGAGCGAGTGCAGGTCGCCGCCGCCGGCGCCGGCAAGTACCAGCACTGGATTAGCCTCAGCCACGGCGCAGCTCCTCGATGATCCCGGGTACGTCTTGGGGCGTGACGGGCTCGCGGTAGCGGTGGTCGATCGACACGACGGTGCCACGGCCGCAGCCGCCCAGGCACTCGGCGCTGCGGAGCGTGATCGCTCCGTCGCCGGTCGTCTCGCCGGCCGTGATCCCAAGCTCACGCTCGAAGGCTTCGAGCACCCGCGCAGCTCCGACGAGCGCGCAGGAGGCGTTGGTGCAGATCTCGATCGTGTGCCGGCCGACGGGCGCCAGGTTGAACATGTCGTAGAAGCTGGCTACCCCGCGGCAGTAGGCCGGCGTTGTACCCAAAGCGCCCGCGACCTCTCGCAGTGCCTCGGGTGTGAGGTAGCCGTAATGCTCCTGCGCCAGCCTCAGCGCCGGTATCAGCGCCGAGCGGCTGTCCGGATAGCGGTCCGCCAGCTCGCGGAACTCGCCGGCGAGGGACTGCGAGTTGCGCCCGGCGTTCATCGGTCGGAATCTCCCATCAGCGTGTCGAGCGAGGCCGAGATCGCGATCAGGTCGGCGATCAGGTGCTCCTGACAAAGAGCTGGCGCCGCGGCGATAGTGGGGAAGCTCGGCGCTCTGAAATGCACTCGCCAGGGCTTCGCGCCTCCGTCCGAGACGACGTAGCAGCCCTGCTCGCCACGTGGCCCCTCGATCGCGACGTAGACCTCACCCGCGGGGACGCGGTAGCCCTCGCTGACGAGTTTGAAGTGGTGGATGAGCGCCTCCATCGAGGTCTGTAGCTCCTCGCGTGGTGGCAGCACGACCTTGCGGTCGTCCGCGATCCAGGGCTCGCCTGCCATCTTCTCGATCTGGTCGAGACACTGCTCGGCGATTTGCAGCGACTGGCGCATCTCGTCGATGCGGACGCGGGCTCGGTCGTAGCAGTCGCCGCGCTCGTAGACCGGGACCTCGAAGTCGACCTGGTCGTAGAAGAGGTAGGGCTCGCGCTTGCGCAGGTCCCAGTTCACGCCCGAGCCGCGCAGGTTGGGGCCCGACAGGCCCAGGCGGATGGCGTCCTCGGCCGAGACGACGCCGATTCCCTGCGTCCGCTTCTGCCACATCTTGTTCTGTTGGGTCATGTGCTCGTACTCGTCGATCGCCTTGGGCATACGGCGGCAGAAGGCGCGGGCATCGGCGACGAAGCCGGGCGGAATGTCCTCGGCCAGCCCGCCGGCCTGGCAGTAGCGGCCGTGAACACGAACGCCGGTGACCATCTCGAACAGATCCAGCACCTGCTCGCGCTTGTCGAAACAGTAGAAGTACAGCGACTGGACGCCGAGCTCGAGCCCCATCGTGCCCAGCCAGACGAGATGTGAGTGGATGCGATTGAGCTCGGCCAGCGCCGTCCTGATCCAGGTCGCTTTGGGCGGCACCTCGATCCCCAGCAGTTTCTCGATCGCAAGCACGAACAGAAGCTCGTTCTGGAAGCTGGCGAGGTAGTCGATCCGGCTCGGGTAGTTGATCGCCTTCCACCAACTCTTCTGCTCCATGCTCTTCTCGAAGCCGGTGTGCAGATAGCCGATCACGGCCCGCATGCCGACGATCTCCTCGCCGTCGAGATCGACGACCAGACGCAGAACGCCGTGCGTCGAGGGATGGTTGGGCCCGAAGTTGACCTGGAGGACGTTCCCGTCCTCGCGCCGAGCGGGATCGACTTGCACCCAGCTCGGCACAGGTGAGGGAATCCGCGTTCCTTCGTAGAGAACCGGGCCGGTGAAGACCGGAGCGCCTGTCTGCACGGTCTTGGCCGTCACACTTCCTCCGAGAAGCGCACCGGCTCGCCGCCGATCGGGTAGTCCTTGCGCAGTGGGTGCCCCTCCCAGTCTTCGGGCATGAGCACGCGCACGAGATTGGGGTGACCCTCGAAGATGATCCCGATCAGGTCGTAGGCTTCGCGCTCGAGCCAGTCGGCAACCGGCCAGATCTCGACCACGCTCGCGACCCGCTCGTCCTCGTCGAGCCAGGTTTGCAGGCGCACCCGCAACGGATCGTCGCGCAGCGCCAGCAGGTGGTAGCTGACCGAGAAGCGCTTTGGCTTGGGCTCTGGAGTCAGGCCAGGACCGAGCGTGTAAGGGACGTTGATGTCGCGGCCGTCGGCCGATCCCCAGGCGCCGGCCACCTCTCCGCCCCAGCCCAGATAGTCGGCAGCGGCGATGTCCGAGAGAAAGTTGAAGCTGAGCTCGTCGCGCAGAAAAAGAGCGGCCTCGCTCAGCTGCTCTCGCTCGACGACCAGCGTTGTCTCGCCCACTGCCTCGCTCGCGCTGACTAGCCCGGGAACTCGCTCGTAGCCCATCAACAGATTCTCTCGTTCATCTCGTAGGCGGGCGGTACGCCGGCGATGACGCGCTCGTGCAGGCGGATGATTCCCTCCATCAGTCCTTCGGGACGCGGCGGGCAGCCCGGTACGTAGAGATCGACCGGGACGATCCGATCGACTCCCTGCAGCACCGCGTAGTTGGCGAACATCCCGCCCGAGCTGGCGCAGACGCCCATAGCGATCACCCACTTGGGCTCGAGCATCTGGTCGTAGATCTGACGCAAGGGCGGCGCCATCTTGTGCGAGACGCGGCCCGAGACGATCAGCAGGTCGGCCTGGCGCGGCGAGTTGCGGAAGGCCTCCATGCCGAAGCGGGCGAGGTCGTAGCGTGGCCCGGTCACGGCCATCATCTCGATCGCGCAGCAAGCCAGCCCGAAGGTGTCGGGCCACATGGAGTGCGTCTGCGCCCAGGAGACGGCCTTGTCGAGCGTGGTCGCCAGCACCGCCTGCTCCAACTGGGCGACCTCCTGCTCGAAGGCGCCCGGGCCCTTACCCTCCATGAGCAGGCGCTCGGAAGAGAGGCCGTAGTCGGCGAGGCGCTTTCCGTCCGCTATTCCCACTCCAGGGCCCCCTTGCGCCAGACGTAGACGTAGGCCACGGCAAGCAGGCCGACGAAGACCGTTAGCTCACTGAAGCCGAACCAGGCCAGCTTGTGGAGAACGAGGGCCAGTGGGTAGAGGAAGACGATCTCTATATCGAAGAGGATGAAGAGCATCGCCGTCAGGTAGAAGCCGATCGTGAAGCGCTGGCGCTCGGGCACCCCGGTCGAGACGCCCGACTCGAACGGTAAGCCCCGTTGTGCTGGTTTCGACCGCGCTCGGGTCGATAAAGCAAAACTTATAAACAGCATCAGGCCGGACATGCCTGCCGCGAACAGGCCGTAGATTAGGAAAGGAAGCCAGTTTCTAAGCATTGATGCGCCTATTCGGCTCGGCCGGAGACAGGTTCCGGCTTGTGTGCAACGCAACTCTACAGGCCTGCGAATCGTGAATATAAACGGAATCGGCTAACCCTGTCGGGGCTCGGTCAGAGAAGTGCCTGTTGCTACCATGCGGCCCCATGTCGACGACCGAGACACCTCTCCTGACGCTGACCGAAAAAGCGGCCGCGAAAGTGAAAGAGCTGATGGCCGAGGAGCCCGACGGCGACATCGGCGTGCTGCGCGTAGCGATCCAGGGTGGAAGCTGTTCGGGCTTGGAGTACGCGCTCGGTTTCGATCGCGAGGCGCTCGAGACCGACGTCGTGGCGGCGCAGCACGGTGTTCGGGTCGCCGTCGATCCTTTCAGCGCGCCCTATCTCGAGGGCGCCACGATCGACTTTGTCAGCGCCCAAGGCGAAGAGGGGTTCGCGATCGAGAACCCGAAGGCGCTGAGCACCTGCGGTTGCGGATCATCCTTCCGCGCCGAGGATGAGAGTTGCGGCTCGGCCGGTTCGGGTTGCGGCGGCGGCTGTAGCTGCTAGGAAGAGCCGTGTTTTTTCGAGAAGCGCTCGAGCGCCTCGTCGCTCGGTTGCGCTAACGGTGTGATGCACATCCGGCACAGAATCGGCACGCCGAGACGTGTTTCTCAACTTTTCGAGACGGTACTGTGGAACGACCCCGCGGGCGGGTTTGTTTGAGCGCCAAGCGAAACGAAGCACTCCATCCACTGGCCGCGCTCGTAGCTTCCGGCTACGAACGCGACACTGCGTCCTAGCCTCGCATCCACCGATCACACCCGCAGCCGATTCCGTTAGGAACGTGCGACCGAGGTGGTCGAGGCGTGGATGCCAGGGGTCGCACGGTACGTGCAGGCGCACCGGTGGTGCGGGAAACGGACCGGGGGGTCACTGGCGCCGCTAATCGGCCGCATCGGTTGTGCGGGCCTGGCGGAATCAGCTCCCGTGTCGGCGGGTCTTCATTCCGCTTGGCGCGCGGGGCGAGGGTTGGCGTGATCGCTACCGCGAGTTCGTCGAGACGAGTGATCCGGTCGCGCCGCCACCCGGTTACAAGAAGCTCGGCTCGTGAGAAGCGGCGGCTGACGCGAGTAGTGGTGTCAGACACCGGTCAGAAGAACTGGCCGGTGTCAAGGAGCGTTTGTTATGAAAGTGGAACGATTTCCGCGAATCGCCAGCTTCGGACCTCAGCCCGGAACCGCTAGCGCGTTGTGCTTGTAGTAGTTCTTGGCCCGAACGCGGAAGTAGCCGCCGCCGTCGGCTCGGTCGCGGCAACGGCCCGCGTAGGATCTCAGAACGATGCCGCGCTCCGGCAACCCGAAGACGATCGCTGACGGCAGCCCCGTCGACGTGACGATCCTCGGCGCCGGCCCGGCTGGATTGACGGCCGCCTACTACGCCGGCCACCGGCACGCGTCCGTACGCATCATCGAGAGCCTGGAAGAGGTCGGCGGCCAGCTCGCCGCCTCCTACCCCGAAAAGCACATGGGTGACGTGGCGGGCTTTCCCAGCGTCGTGGCGCACGAGCTCGTGTCGAAGCTGGCCGAGCAGGGGCTCCAGTTCGATCCCGAGCTGCGCCTGGCCGAGGAGGCCTGCACGCTCGAGACGACTGAGCTGGATGGCGAAGAGCTGATCCGCCTCGGCACGAGCGCGGGCCACTCGTATCTCAGCCGCGCCCTGATCGTCGCGACCGGGCACGGCGCCTTCGCGCCGCGCAAGCTCCCGCTCGACGGCATCGAGGAGTGGGAGGGGAAGGGACTTCACTACTTCGTGCGCGAGAAGAAGAGCTTCGCCGGCAAGCGCTGCCTGATCGTGGGCGGCGGCGACTCGGCGCTCGACTGGCTGCTCGGCCTCGCCGACATTGCCGAGCCGCCGATCGTGCTCGTTCATCGCCGGGACAGGTTTCGCGCGCTCGAGTCGTCGCTGGCGAAAGCCAGGGCGCTGGAGAGCAAGGGCGCGGCGCGAATGATGACGCCCTGCGAAGTGCGCGAAATTCACGGCAGCGACCGGATCGAGGCGGTGACGATCGAGAACACGGCCAGCGGCGAGCGCGAGCGGGTGCCCTGTGACGCACTGATCACGCTGCTCGGCTTTTCCTCACACCTGGGCGCGATCGCCGACTGGGGCTTGGAGCACCTTGGGCGACAGCAACTCCTGGTCGATCCGGCGACGATGCGCACCTCGAAGCCCCGCATCTACGCCGCCGGCGACGTCGCCGGCTACGAGGGCAGGATCGCCTTGATCACGATCGCGCTGGCCGAGGCCGCGATCGCCGCCAACAACGCCGTCGCCGAGATCCGGCATGAGAAGGCTCAGCCCGAGTACTCGAGCGAGTAGCGCTCTGTCGACACGGCGATCCGCGCCGATCGTCAAACTGAGTGCGTGAGCTCGACCGATCTGGAATTCGCCTCGAGTCTGGCCGACCTGGCCGACAAGCTGGCGCTGGCGCGCTTCGGCGCGTGCGATCTCCAAGTCGAACAGAAGCCCGATCTCTCGCCGGTGACCGAGACCGATCGGGCGATCGAGCGGGCGCTGCGCGAGCGGATCGCCGCGGAAAGGCCGGGCGACTCGGTGCTCGGCGAGGAAGCGGGTACGAGCGGCGAGGGCGGCCGGCGCTGGATCCTCGACCCGATCGACGGCACCCGCAACTACAGTCGCGGCATCCCGATCTTCGCCACCTTGATCGCGCTCGAAGTGGACGGCGAGATCGGGCTCGGGCTGGCCTCGGCGCCGGCGCTCGGGCGTCGCTGGTGGGCTGAGCGCGGTAAGGGCGCCTACAGAAACGACGGGCCGATCCGCGTCTCGGGGGTCGAGAGGCTGAAGGACGCGACTATGTCGATCGGCTTCGGCCACAGGATGAAAGTCTCGAGCGTCGAGCGCCTCGAAGAAGCTGTCGTCTCGTTCGAGCTGAGCGAGGGGATCGAGCGCTTGGCGCCGCTTGCGGAGCGGGCCTGGCACACACGCTCCTTCGGAGACTTCTGGCAGCACATGCTCGTGGCCGAGGGCTGTGTGGATGTGGCCATTGATCCGGCGGTGAAGATCTGGGACTGCGCCCCGCTCAAGCTGATCGTCGAGGAAGCCGGCGGCAAGTTCACCGACATGGCCGGACGAGCGGTGATCGACGGCGGCAGCGGCGTCTCCACGAACGGCCTTCTCCACGCCGAGGCGCTGGGCGCACTCGGCG
>PMXT01000151.1 GCA_003170995.1 Actinomycetota bacterium
GCGATCGGGTCGTTCGCGGCGCGGATCGAGCGTGAACCGAGCAGGAGCACGCGTAGCAAGCACTAGCGCTGAGTGCGACCGCGGGGTGAATACCCTTCGCTTGGGCTCTTGACGGCACTTCTCTCTTCGCCCTCCCCCAAAGCCACCCGCCCGCGGGATGATCCGAATCTATCGGCTCNNAAGCCGAGAGACGCATCTTGGTGTGTCGAATTCGAGCCGGCTTTGGAACAGGCGGATCGTTCGAAACCCTGCATCGCAGGCCGCTCGAGAAGCGCCGACCAGTGAAGACGATCACGAGGGATTCTCGAGCGTCCCCCACATGTAGATCCAGACGTCGCTAGTCGTCAGGACGTACCTGTGCGAAAGCGTACGTGGATCGATTACGTAGATGGGCGGTGGCGGACCTTCGTCTGCGCACTCGGAGAAGTCCGTGCTCACCGTTGCGACCAGCCGGCTGTCACTCGTCCAGCCGAAGATTGCGCCCGTCGTCCACTTGGAGCCCGCTTTTAGCGGCCGAACTTCTCCCGTCTTCACGACGATCAGCTCGCTGGGAGCCGGCCCGCAGGATGTAGCGGTCATCGTGGCGACGTAGCGCCCGTTCGGGGAGAGCCAGCCTATTCCCGGCGCTCCTCCCAGGTCGACCGAATGGCGTTGCGTGCCGTGCCGGGAATAGGCCACGAGGTACATGGCGTAGCCGCGACTCCGCGAGACATATCTGCCGCAGAGAGCGTAGAGAGTTCCGTTGTCTTCCCCGGCCACCTTGCAGTCGGCCGCGATTTTCCAGCGCTCGCCCGTCTCGAGGTCGACTGCCTTTGTTCCGTCTACCGCGACCTTGCCGTCGATGACGCGAATGTCGGTGCCGTGGAAAGTACTTCCCGTCATCTTCAGCCGGAGCTTCTTGGAGGTGATCGTGAACAGAATGTCGTGATCACGCATGCGTTCGACGAGAACGGCGCCGCCCGGGAGCGAGATGTGCCTGAGATCGACAGGAATGAGCGCCCTTCTCTCTGGATCGAGCCGATACATCTGTCCGCGCCGGTTTCCGAGAACAGCGAAGCCTGGATATGCACCCATCCACTCGTCGTCGAGCCTCTCGCTCAGATTGACGGCGCGATCGAACACTGCCGGCTTGAGCCAGTCCGGGTTGCCGATCCAGTAGTTACGGAGCTTCAGGTAGCGATGCCCGTCTAGTCCGACCAGGAGAACCGACCTTCCTTCTTGCAGTAACAGCCCCTGCCTTGGCAGCGACTTGACGTGCAGCCGTATCGGGCCCGGCCCGGCCGGCTTCGCAGCGCGGACCGGATGGCCAGCGCAGGCCGTCAGCAAGGCGAGAAGTAGGAGCGGGAGAGGGCGCGCGACTCTCATGCGGGGGAAGCTTGCCAGAGCTGGTTCAGCGCCGCTCCGGTATACGGCGCTCAACCCGCAGTCATCTCGCGAGCCTGACAGGACGGGGGCCGCACGCCTCGCCACTAGACTGAGCCGCGATGTTCGACTCGCTCTCCGACCGGCTCCAGAGCGTTCTCGGCGATCTGCGCAAGCGTGGCACGCTCGACGAGGAGGCGATCTCACGGGCGATGCGCGAGATCAGGCTGGCGCTGCTCGAGGCCGACGTCAACTTCAACGTCGTCAGGCAGTTCGTCGCTCAGGTGCGCGAGCGGGCGCTCGGGCAGGACGTGCTGAAGAGCCTCACGCCCGGGCAGCAGGTCGTGAAGATCGTGCACGAGGAGCTGACGGCGCTGATGGGTGCCGGCGCCTCCGGTCTCGCATTTTCCGGGCGCGCTCCAACGGTGATCCTGCTCGCCGGGCTGCAGGGCTCGGGCAAGACGACCGCGGCGGCGAAGCTGGCGCTCTACCTGCGCAAGGAGAAGCGCAAGCCCTTCCTCGTCGCCGCCGACCTGCAGCGTCCGGCCGCGATCGACCAGCTCGAGCAGCTCGGGGAGCAGATCCAGGTTCCCGTCTACACCCGCCGCGACAGCCAGGACCCGGTTGCGGTCGCGCGCGAGGGGATCGAGGAGTGCACGGGTCAGGGCCGCGACGTGGCCATCGTCGACACCGCCGGACGCCTGCACGTCGACGAGGAGATGATGGCGCAGCTCGCCTCGGTCAGGGATGCCGTCAAGCCGCACAACGTTCTGCTCGTGCTCGACTCGATGACCGGCCAGGAGGCGGTCACCGTCGCTCAGTCCTTCCTCGACCGGGTCGCCTTCGACGGCGTCGTCATGACCAAGCTCGACGGCGATGCCCGCGGCGGCGCGGCACTTTCGGTCAAGGCCGTCACCGGCAAGCCGATCAAGTTCGTCTCGGTGGGCGAGAAGCTCGATCAGCTCGAGCTCTTCCACCCCGAGCGCATGGCCTCGCGCATCCTCGGCATGGGCGACGTCCTCTCGCTGATCGAGCGCGCCGAGCAGGCGGTCGCCGCCGACGAGCAGGCCGAGATGGAAGAGCGGATGCTCAAGGGCCGCTTCTCGTTCGAGGACTTTTTGCGCGCCTACAAGATGATGCGGCGGATGGGATCACTCAAGGGCCTGATGGGCATGATTCCCGGGCTCGGCAGCCAGCTCAAGGGCGCCGAAGTCGACGAGAGGCAGCTGGTGCGGGTCGAGGCGGTAGTCCTTTCCATGACCCCGCAGGAGCGGCGCCGGCCCGAGATCATCGATGGCAAGCGGCGGGCGCGAATCTCGCGCGGAAGCGGCACCACGGTGCAGCAGGTGAACCAGGTGCTCGAGATGCGCAAGGTAATGGAGCGAATGCTGAAGCAGATGAACGCGGGCGGGAGCCTACGCCTGCCGGGGTCGGGGGCTGCCGCCAGACCCGCCAGGAGACCGTCAAAAGCGCGCCGAAAGCGCCGTCGCCGCTAAGGTTTGCTCGAGTTTACGAGACTGTCGAGTGCAGACGATGGAGCAAGCGACTCCGTCCAGAAAGGATCTAGATGGCAGCAAAGATGAGGCTGACGCGGGTCGGGTCGAAGAAGAATCCGATCTATCGCATCGTGGTCGCCGACTCGCGCTCGCCGCGCGACGGCAGGTTTATCGAGATCGTCGGCCGCTACAACCCGCAGCACGAGCCCTCGCTGATCGAGTTCGACGAGGACAAGGTCAAGTCGTGGCTCGGCAAGGGCGTGCAACCGACCGAGGCGGTCGGCCGCCTGCTCAAGGTGAAGGGGCTCCTTGGCTGAGTTCTTGCTCGAGATCGTCCGCCGGCTGGTTGACGATCCCGCCGCCGTCTCGGTTGAGGAGCTGGAACGTGACGGCGATACCGTGCTGCGGCTCACCGTCGCGGAGGCCGACCGAGGCCGGGCGATCGGGCGCCAGGGCCGGATTGTTCGATCTCTTCGTACGCTCGTTCGCGCCGGTGGCGCGCGCGAGGGAAAGCACTACCTACTCGAGCTTGCCGAGTAGCGATCCCCAGCTCGTCTCGGTAGGACGCGTCGGCAAGCCGCATGGGATCGAGGGCGCCTTCTTCGTCGAGCGCTCGAGCGAGGATCCCGATCGCTTCGCCATAGGCGCGACCCTACTGGTGGACGCAGTCGCGGCCACTGTCGTGGAGTCGAAGCTCTCGGGCGGGCGCCCCGTGATACGGCTCGACCGCGAGGTCGAGCGCGGCGCCGAGCTCACCGTTCTACGGTCCGCGCTACCGCCTCTTTCGGAGGACACCTACTACGTCTTTGAACTGGTCGGACTGGAAGTCGAAGAAGAGGGGGGGCGCAGGCTCGGATGCGTCGAGGAGGTTGTCTCGGGTGTCGCCAACGATGTGCTCGAGCTCGATACGGGCCTGGCACTGCCGATGGTCGAGGACTGTATCTCGCTCGTTGATATCGCAGATGCACGTATCGTTGTACGAACCGGTTTTGCAGAGCCGGACTAGCGCCCGCGAGAATTGGCCTCGTGCAGATCGACATCTTTACGCTCGTTCCGTCGGCATTCGAATGGATGTGCGAGCGGCGGCCGCTCGCGGCGGTGCTCGGATCGAAGCTGGAGCTGCGCGTCTTCAACTACCGTGAGACGACTCCGCTCAGCGCCCGCCAGGTCGACGACGAGCCCTACGGCGGCGGCGCCGGCATGGTTCTGCGCGTCGATGTCGTGGCCGCAGCCTTCGAAGCCGTCTACGGCGGTATTCCGGAGCGACGGGTGATAGCACTCACGCCGCAGGGGCGCCAGCTCAATCAGGCCCTGGTCGAGGAGCTGGTCGGCGAGGAGAGCCTGACCCTCGTCTCCTCTCGCTTCGAAGGTTTCGACGAGCGCATCGTCGAGCACATGTGCACAGACGCGATCTCTATCGGCCCCTACGTGCTGTCTGGCGGCGAGATTCCGGCCATGGCACTGCTCGATTCGGTCGTGCGCCGGCTTCCGGGGGCGCTCGGGAGCGAGGAGTCGGGCTTGATCGAGAGTTTCTCCGCGGAGCTCGACGGCGGGCTAGAGTACCCCCAATACACGCGCCCGGCCGAGTTCCGTGGCTGGAAGGTGCCCGAGGTTCTGCTCTCGGGTAACCATGCCCGCATCGAGGGTTGGCGCCGCGAGCAGAGCCGTGTAAGGAGCGCCAAGTGAAAAACCCGATCGATCGCCTCTTCAGACGTCTACCGAAGCCGCTGAGAGTTTTACTCGACTGGACGCTGACGATCGTCGGCGCGATCGCGATCGTGCTCGCGATCAAGGCCTGGGTGGTCAATCCCTACCGCATCCCGACCTCATCGATGGAGCCGACACTGCACTGTGCGCGGCCGAGCCCCGGCTGCGAAGCGGGATTCTCCGACCGGGTGCTCGCCGACCGCGTCATCTACCACTTTCGCAGCCCGCACCGGGGCGAGATCGTCGTCTTCAAGACACCCAAACGGACGCGCCAGTTCTGTGACAGCTCGGGAAGCTCCGTTTTCGTCAAGCGCCTGATCGGGTTACCCGGCGAGACGGTCAGCGAGAAGCGCGGCTACGTCTACATAAACGGCAAGAAACTGATCGAGACCTACATCCAACCGAGCCGGCGCGATGTGCTCAGCGGCACCTGGCATGTGCCCAAGGGTGAATACTTCTTCATGGGTGACAACCGCAACAATTCTTGTGACTCGCGCGACTGGGGCTCGGTTCCGCGCGGAAACTTGATCGGGAAGGTCTTCATGACCTACTGGCCGCCGACTCGAATCTCGTTCCACTAGGAGCCTATCCCAGTAGGTCTGCACGCCCGGCTGCGTCTTTTCGGTACGATTGCCGCCGGCCGTCGGCTCTTTTTACTTCTAGCTATGAACAAGATCATCGAGCAGATCGAGCAGCGTCAGCTGCGTCTCGAGTTGCCACAGTTCAAGGCAGGCGACAGCGTGCGCGTGCACTTCAAGGTGATCGAAGGCCAGCGCCAGCGCATCCAGGTCTTCGAGGGAATCGTGATCAAGCGCCAGGGTGCCGGCGCGCGCGAGACCTTCACCGTGCGCAAGAGCTCTTTCGGAGTCGGCGTCGAGCGCACCTTTCCGCTTCATTCGCCGAAGATCGACAAGATCGACGTCGTCTCGATCGGCGATGTCAACCGCGCCAAGCTCTACTACCTGCGCGGCAAGGTCGGCAAGAAGGCGCGGGTCCGAGCCAAGCGCGACCAGGTGACGAAAGCGCCGAAAGCGGCGTCAGCCAAGAGCTCGGAGCCCGAGGGTCTGAAGCCTGAGACACCGGAGCCGGAGAACGCAGGGCCGGAGAGCACGGAGCCGGAGAGCACGGAGCCGGTGGACGGCGCCGAGCCGACGGAGAGCTCCGAGTAGCGTCGGCCGCGGGCCGCTTCTGTAACAGGAGAGTAACTTTCGTTCCCGGCCGGGTGGTCGGGCCGCTGCCCGCGTTATGCTCGCGCGATGAGCATGGATCCCGGCATCGAGCTGATCCAGCACGACCGCGAGTTCGGCGCCCGCTTTGTCGCCGGAGCGGACGAGGCCGGGAGGGGTTCGCTGGCCGGGCCACTGAGCGCCGCGGCCGTGGTTCTCGACCTGGAGCGGCTGCACGGCGCGCGAGCGCGTACCTTGGCCGAGCTGCGCGATTCCAAGCAGTGCGATCCGGCCGCACGCGAGCGGCTCTTGCTGGCCGTGCTCGCGGTGAGCGAGCTGGTGGTTGTCGAGACGATTCCGGCCGTGGAGATCGATCGCTGCGGCCTCCACAAGGCCAATCTCCAGGCGCTTGGGCGTGCTCTCGCGGCCTGTGTTCCTCCCGCGCAGGCTTGCCTGGTTGACGGCTTCAAGCTCGGGCCGGAGGCGCCGCCGCACGTTGCGATCGTTCACGGCGACGAGCGAAGTGCGGCCATCGCCTGCGCCTCGATCGTGGCCAAGGTTGTACGCGACCGGATGATGCGGCGGCTTGACTCTCTCTATCCCAACTACGGCTTCGCCGCCCATGTCGGCTATATAACGGGCGCCCACTCGGCGGCCGTGCGCAGGCACGGCCCGTGCGTTGTCCATCGTCGCTCCTTCCGGGCCGCCTGCTACGAGCGGTGAGAGCGATCGGGCTCCCGGGCGCTGTGGCCGAGCGCCGTGCCCGTCGCCACTACCGCCTGCGCGGCTACAGGATTCTCGGCGCCAACATCCGCCTGGCGGGCGTCGAGGTCGATCTGCTCTGCCGGCGCCGTGGCACCGCCGTCTTCTGTGAGGTGAATGTGAGATTTTCAGTAACAGGCAGCGGGCTCTTGCCTGGCTCTAACCCGGCGTAGGTACGGCCATCAGTCTTCCTGCTCATGGGCACGGCTAGATCTCGTCTGGCGACCAGCTCTAGGCCGACCTGCTTGTAGCCCGTCATGTGGTAGTCGAGGAGCACGCCGACGGTGTCGCCTGGCTTCGCGTCGTCGGATACGACGTTCTTGGCCGAGCCCACGTAGTGGATCGGCAGCGAAGTGTCCACGATCACGACCTCCTCGACCACCTGAGAGATTGCCATTCGCACGGCCGCGATCACGTCGGCAGTAGCCACGCGCGTGGTTCTTAGGTCGGCGGCCAGCGCGCGGACCTGGGCCACGTAGCCGAGGAGGGCCTGCTGCGATGCGAACAGCGCGTCATCGCCCTCGATCTGTTCCACCTTTGCCCTCAGTCGATCAACCTCGGCCAGCGCTGCCCGGCGTTCGGCCTCGATCTCAGCGCGTTCGCTGCGCCACTCGTCGGCTGTCAGGTCGCCAGCTCGGAAGAGCTGCTTGACCCGTGCTAGGGCAGCCTCGGTGCTCATGGCGTCTCGCTCGGCTGTGGCCAGCGCGCGGTGAGTGTCTTGAGCGAGCAGCCGAGCGGCCCGCTCGATCTCTCGGAGCGTCGCGTGCTCGTCGAGAATGCGGCGCTGGAAAACGCCGATGACCGTCTCGTCTACGGCCTCGCGTGGAAAAGGTCGAGGTACATCAGCGTGCGGCCCTCGCCAGCGGCGCTCGGGGCAAACGTAGGAGGCCGAGCGCGTACCGTCTTGCCGGATCCTTCCGGTGACTTTCATCAGCGGACGCCCGCAGTGGCCACAGATCGCCGCGATGGGGGAGTCGAGGAGAAACGGGACTACTGGGCCGCGACCACGGCGCTCTGGCCCGTGGTCTCGCGCCGCGAAGAAAGCCTGAAGCGTGTCCCAGGTCTCTCGATCGAGGATCGGCTCCTCGCTGCCTTCGACGAGGTTACCCTCGATCTCGACTAGGCCAGCGAGACCTGGGCGTCGCAGCATCTTCGCTAGCGCTCCTGCATTCCACTTGCGACCTAGAGCCGAGGGGAGGTTGTCTTCATTCAGGCGCTGGACGATCGCGTACTCAGATCTTCCGCTCAGAATCTCGGGCACGATCAGAGTGCGGATGACGTTGGCCTCGCGCTCGTTGATGGTGCGATCTCGGTTGCGGCCGTATCGGCGCTTGCCGCCGGGCTTGGAGCCGCGCTTGCGGAGCATCGCCGGATAGGCGGCTCGTACACGATCGCCGATCAGGCGCGATTCGGCCTCGGCCATGCCTGCGAAGAGTGCGTCGATAAGTGGCGCGAAGGCGGCGTCAGGGTCGTGCTTGGGGTCTTTAAGCGAGACGATCTCGACGCCGATGCGCCTCAGCATGGCTTGAGCTGTCAATCGCTCGACGGTGTCGCGACCGAAGCGATCGAGTTTCCACACCAGCAGCTTCTCGAACCTGCCGCGCTGCGCATCGGCGAGGAGGCGCTGGTACTCAGGACGATCGGAGCGACGCCCGCTCACGCCTGCCTCGCGGTACAAGCCGGACACTTCCCAGCCCTCTTCCTTGGCGCGGGCGCGTAGAGCGCGTTCCTGCTCGTCAATCGAGAGGCCGTGCTTCGCCTGCTCTTGGGTACTGACTCGCACGTAGAGGGCTGCGCGCATTAGCTGCCCACACCGCTCAATTCTTCGATGGCGATGCCAACTTGTCCGGACGCGCCCGGACCACGGTAATCCCGATGAACCACTTGCAGCATGCTCGTTCGACTCCTCAGCGAGTCATCACGCTACTCCCCCGATCGGACGGCGCTAAGTAGCGGTTGCCAAGAGCCCGCCGAAGCGGGCTCTTGGCCGCTGAAGAAGCGCGAGCAATGCAACTTGACGCGCACGTGAAGCATACGAACGCAGTCGGTCGGCGCCGCCATGGCCAACACAGTGCCGCCCGTTGCGCTTAAGCGCCCTAAGAGGAACTCGCGTGCGAGAGAGTCGAGCGGATACGAGATCGACTCAGGCGGCGCCTATCTGATCCGGTCGGACTCCTAGCTCGCGTGCGATTGGAGAGCCGCTCGCGTCTGTCCGACCGCGGCCTTGGAGTATGCGCCATGTTGGGGCTCGCTCAAGCCGTCGATCCGGGCTGCCGAGATCAGTCGCATGTTGCGGAGACGCCATCGCGCCGGAGTGTCCGCTGACGCCTACTACCGCGAAGCTCTTGGGGCCTGGCAGAAGACGATCAAGTGGCGCCTCCGACTAGTCACCTATTCGCTGGCCGCGCCTGCGCCGCTCCTTCTACTCCTGCCTCACCTCGGAGAGTTCTTGTGCGGCATATGGCTCGGTGCCATCTTGACCTTGAACGTGGCCGTCTGGGAGGAACCTCCCTGGCTGATCGAGCGCTGGCGTTTCGGTCGCGAAGGCGAACGCTGGACGGAGAAGGAACTCCGTAAGGTCGAGCGGCGCGGATGGAGCGTTCGGCACGACCTCGCCAACGGCGTCTACGGGAACCTCGACCACATCGTCGTCGGCCCTGGGGGCCTGTTCCTGATCGACACCAAGCACCTGCATGGTCGAGTGGCAATGGAAGGTGGAGAACTCGTCTGCCGCCACGAGGCATCCCCGCTCTACAAGTACTCGCTCGACAAACCGACGGAGCAAGTCGGGACGGCAGCCTATTACCTAGAGCGTCGTCTCAAGAACACCCTCGGCTGGCTCCCCTGGGTCCACGGAGTGATCGCGCTTTGGGCCGAGTTCGCGGAGGAGGAAGCCCAGATTAAGGAGGTCAACATCGTCCATGGCCGATCCCTGGCTGAGTGGCTTCTCAGGCAACCCAGACGGTGGCCAGAGACTTACGAGGCTGCGATTCGCGAGGCCGTAGCAGCGCTTCCGGCGGCCGATTGAGCCGTTCAAACTTTTGAATTGTGCGATACCTGATCTATCGCATGCCCACGCAGTGATGCGGGTTTGCGG
>PMXT01000084.1 GCA_003170995.1 Actinomycetota bacterium
TGGGCGAACTCGAGCGAGCCGTAGAGCCCGTCGTGGTCGGTCAACGCCAGCGCTTCGTAGCCCAGCTCGACGGCGCGGGCAACCAGCTCCTCGGGCTGTGATGCCCCGTCCAGAAAGGAGTAGGCCGAGTGGGCGTGCAGCTCGACGTAGGTAGAAGAGCGAGAACCTGTCTGCCTCACTTACTCATAGTAGCGAACGTATGTTCGTACACCTACACACGCCGAGTCGGATCGACGTTCCAATCGAGAGCGGCCGCAAGGTCGCTTATTCTCAACCTGTGCGAAACTTGCCGCTGTTATTGATTGTCTTGCTCGTCATCGCTTGCGGGAGCCAGGCAGACAAGGTGAAAGCACCTCACGTCGAGGCTCACGCTCGAACGGAGCTGAGGCAGCCCACGGCTCGAGAACGCACCCAGATCGGCGTCTCCGTCAAGTCCGTATGGAATTACGAGTCCCATCTCGACCCGCACTGGCGCCGGGCGCTCCATCTCCCGAACCAACACCTTCACCCTGCCGTGTTGAGCATCCGGGTGTCTGAGGGACATCCAGCCCACGCAAGCGCGCTTGTCGAGTTGAGAGACTCGAAGGGTCGTCGGAGGCCCGGCACCGCGTTTGTGGTGCTAAAGAACGTGGCGAAGGCCGGGTGGGTTGACCCGGGATACGAGGCATTCGAGGGTCCATGGCAGATCCAGTTCGGACCGGCTCCAGAGTTTCCGGGCGCCTGCGCTTCTTCTACTCCAAAGTCAGTCCGACGCCTTCTCTGCCCCAGCCCGTGGTCCGTGATGGGCTACACCCGGCCACGCGATAGCTATCCGACCTATCGCTACGCGTTACCGCTTCGCTCGCCCAACCTCCGCGACGTTGATTGGAAGAACATCACTCTTCCTGGCGCGGCCTGCGGATCAGCACAACCGATTCAGATCCATCGCAACTTCGGATACGCCCGCTCGGCGACCGATCCATGGTGGGCTGTCGAAGACGTTACTGCCTTCCTGGACACCTACGGCGACCTAGACGGCAACGGGCGGGACGAAGCTGCAGTCGATGTGATGTGCGCCAACAACGGGGGCACCGCGAGCGGACAGCTTGCCTCCTCTGTTGTCGTCTTCGCCGCCCACCGCAGCTTGTTGAGAGTCGTCGGGATCATTAGGCCACGACAGCCTTTCGCAGCGGACGTAGTCCACGTTCCGCTGGTTGGTCACGTGTTTGGCAAAGTGAGGATCCGGCGCGGCGAAGTGGTCGCAAACGAGCTCTGGTATGGGTCCGAATGCTGTGCGATGCGCCACGCCCGAACGATCTGGAAGTATCGAAATGGGAAACTTCGCCCAGCCCGGACAGTCGTTCGGGTTCTCAGGGTTCGCCCAGCGAAGTAAGGCCTGCCCGAGACCTAACGGATTGGACGGGTACCTGAAGTCTCGAGGGGCCCTCAAGTCGCAACCGAGAAGGCTGCACATCAGGGAGGCAGCCGCAATTCGAATCGAGTTCACGCCTTCTGCCCGAACCAGCCGCCGCGCACCGCGTCGTGGAAGACAACCACACCCATCCCTCCCGCGAGCACGCAGTCGAAGTTGCGGCGGTAGACGGGCTCGTCTGTCTACCAGCGATCGACCACACGCCACTCCTCGCGCAGCAGCGCGACCTGCTGGCAGTTCAGGAACCGGTGCGCCTGCCGGCGATGTTGCCCGTGACGGTCACGCCTCCCGACACGCAGGTGGCCCTACCGGCGACCGTGACCGCGTTACCGTTGAGCGTGAAGGTGAGCCTACCGTTGCAGCCGAGACCGACCAGGTTCGAGGTCGCGTTGGCGCTCTGACCGGCGGCGTTGACGTTGCCGTTTATGTCACCGGCGAGTTTGCCGTTCCGCGCGGTGAAGGCTATCCCGGTCATTTGCTGCCCCACCTTCGCCATCGACGTGCTCGACTGGGTGACGGTGAAGGTCGCGCTGTAGGAGCCGTTGTAGTCGGCGACGCTGGGCGCGGGGCCGGGATTGGGGTTGAACTCGCCGCAGATGCGTCCGTCGGCCGTCCTGCGCATCCCGGCCCTGAGGATCAGTCGCTCCCTGGGGCCTAGCTGACGGTTGCGCGCGCTCTGCGCGAACACCCGGCCGAAGTCGGCCATCGGCCTGCAGGACTTGGTGACCAGGAAGTGGCGGCCGTCCTGGATCGAGCCGGGGCTGCAGCCACGCGCGCGCAACTGCTCTCTCGCCTGCTGGACCGTCCTGCCAACGACGTTGACGGCGAAACAGCGCTGGTTGGCGGTCGCCTTCGACGACCCACAGGACGTCGACACAAGGGCAACGAGCAGTGAAAGCGCTACAAGGGCAAAGTGGATCGAGTGGCGACGTCCAATCATCGAGACTTTCATCGACAGCATCCCCAAGACCTTAACCAGGGCTGACCGGGGTTGCAAGAGAGGCGGCCGAAGAGGCGCTCGACAACTACCTCGCTAGTCACTAGGCGTTCTGCCCGAACCAGCCGCCACGCACCGCGTCGTGGAACACCACCAGGACCATCCCGGCCGGTGGCTCAGGATTTCCGCACGAAGATGCCGTAGTCCAGGGGCGCGACGCGCCGGCCGCGGATCTGTCCCTTGACGGTAACTGAGCCCGACAAACAGGTGGCCGGGCCGGCGACGCTAATGGCACTCCCGCTGTCGGTGAAGGTGAGCGTGCCCTTGCAGCCGAGGCCGAGAATGTTCGCGATGGCGTTCCTGCTCCGGCCGGCGGCGTTGACTTTGCCGGTGATGTCTCCTTGGAGCTCGCCGCCGGCAGCGGTGAAGGAGAGTCCCGTGATCTTCTGGCCTTTCTTCGCAAGCCGTGTGTTCGAGTCAGTGACGGTGAAGCTCGCGCTGTAGGTGCCGTTCCAGTCGGCGGGGCTGGCGGGCGGGCCGGTGTTGGGATTGAACTGGCCGCAGATGCGGCCGTCGGGCCTGCGCCGCATGCCAACCCTGAGCACCAGCCGCTGCCTGGGGCCGAGCCAGTGGTTCTTCGGGCTCTGCGAGTAGACCTTCCCGAAGAACCGCTTTGACTTGCAGCGCTTGACGACTAGGAAGTGACGGCCGTCCTTGACGGAGCCGGGCTTGCAGCCGCGTGCGAGCAGCGTCACCCTGGCCTGCTGGGTCGTACGGCCGAGGACGTTGGCGGCGAAGCAGCGGGGTGCCGTCGAAGCCGCCGGCGAACGGGACGCAGCGACCAGGGCGACAGAGAGTACAAGCGCGGCAAAGGCAACAGTCGCTCCGGTCCCGGCCAAGAGACGGATCAAGCGCTGGTGTGGTGCCATCGGGACTCCTTCAGGGGTAGCTCTTTCTCTTTCTACTACGGTTACGGGGTTCCGACAAGGCAGGACGGCTAAGCCTTCTGACCGAACCAGCCGCCGCGCACCGCGTCGTGAAAGACGACGACCGCCTGCCCGCCCGCCAGCACGCAGTCGAAGTAGCGGCGGTAGACGGGCTCCTCCGTCCACCAGCGGTCGACCACGCGCCACTCCTCGCGCACCAGTGCAACCTGCTGACGGTTGATCAGCAGCGGCACGCCGGCGCCATTCGTCTCGATCAGGGCCGCCCGCGGCGCGTTCAGGGCTCTGGCCCGCCCCCTGGGGGTGGGATGGAAATGGCGGTCACCGCCCTCAACGCTCGCGATGCGAGCAACGCTCGACACTGTTTCCTCTACTCGTCGCGCGGAACGAGCAGCGCGCGCGCCTCGGGGATGCGCGACCAGGGCGCAACCTCGACGACGCTGCAGACCGATCCCGGCCCCGTGCTCGCCCGTACCTGCTTCAACCCCTGCGCCAGCCGCGCCTCCAGCTCGCTTCCGGCCGCCAGCGCCAACTGCAGCTGCTCGCCTGTCTCCTCGGCCAGCGTCTCCAGCTCCAGCCCCAGCTCGAGCACCGGTGAGGGGATCTCGGCCAGCTTCGAGGAGAGAGCCGCCGCGATGCGGCCGTGCTCGGCGCTCGGCTGGCGCAGGGTGGTCTTGCGGCGCCAGGAGCCTCCGCCGACGAGCCGGGCCGAGAGGGCGAGCGAACGCACGAAGCGACCGCCCCGCTCGGGCCGGGCGAGCAGGCGCTCGACCAGCAGCGAGAAAGTTCTTCTGAGCGTGAGCTCGTTTGCGACCGCCTCGGGGAAGGCGATCGACTCGGCGATCTCGGCGGCGGGCAGCCTCCCCTGTACGCGCGCCGCCGAGCCGCCACGCGCCAGCTCCCAGGCCCGGCGCACCTCCTGGCCCAGCCGCTCGCCCGCAGCGCCGCCCGGAATCACGGTCAGCTGCCCGATCGTGCGCACACCCAGCTCGTGCAGACGCTCGCGCTCCGGCTCGGGCATCGGCAAAAGCTCGATCGGAAGCGGCGCCAGGAACTCCTCGGTCTCGCGCTCGGGAACGATCAGCGCCTGCCCGCCCCGGGCCACGCTCGCCGCCGCCAGCGCCGCGAAGCGCCTGGCAGCCGCGCCGAGACAGGGATCCCAGAACGGCCCCACGGCCAGGAGCGCTCGCTCGAGCACCTGCTCCAGCCCGCGGTAGAGCCGCTCGACGTGGCGCGTCTCGAAGTAGAGGCAGCCCGGCT
>PMXT01000021.1 GCA_003170995.1 Actinomycetota bacterium
GCCGAGCGCGGTCAGGCGGTGGAGTGCTTCGTTTCGCTAGGCGCTCGAAACCCTCCCACGGGGCGTAGCACGGTATCGAGAAAAAACGTGCTCGAATGTGCCAAGTCCGTGCCGGATCTTCACCGCTGGTCGCGCCTATTCGGCGCAATTCGCATCAGCGAGGCGAAGCTAGTTTTCGCCGAGTTCTCGTGCTGGTGCCCGGCGCTATCCGGATCCGACTCGCTCCAGAAAACCGAGAAACCCGTCCAGGAAATCGCTCAGGCTCTGGCGCGTCGCCTCGTCGGTGAGCCTTCCTTCCTCATCGAAGAGCTTGGCCGCGCCCGAGACGTGCAGCGAGCCCGGGTAGCCGAGCGCCTGCACGATGAGCAGGATCTGGCGCAACGCGAGCTGGGAGCGCACCGTTCCGAAGCCGCCGGTGCTGGCCCCGACCAGGCCGAAGGGCTTCCCCTGCAGCGGCGGATCGGGCGGGCGCGAGGCCCAGTCGATCGCGTTCTTGAGCACGCCGGAGGGGCCGAAGTTGTACTCGGTCGCGCCGAGCAGGAGCGCGTCGGCTCGCTCTATCTGACTTCGCAGCTGCTCGACCGGCTCGGGATAGCCGAGGGCGCGCACGTCGTCGTTGTAGAGCGGAATGTCGGCGAGCGAGGCAAGCTCCACCTCCGCCCGCCCGCTCAGAATCTGCTCTGCCGCGACGAGCAGACCGCGGTTGAAGGAGGCACGCCTGAGGCTGCCGGGGATCGCGAGGATGCGGAAATCGCTCAATGAAGTCTCCTTTCTGCGAGGACGAGCAACTCGGCGGGAACGCGCTGCTCGAAGCGGGTGAAGGCACGCTCGCCGGGGAACTCGTCGAAGGCGCGCAGGCGCAGGTTGGCGGTGGCGAGCGCCATCACGATCTCGCCGACTCGCCAGAGCTTTAGCCCCTCGGAGGATTCGAGCGCGAAGTAGTCCTCCCGCCAGTGCAGGATCGCGTCCAGGCAGCGCCTGGCGGGATGGACGTCGAAGAGGATGAAGCCGCCGCCAGGCCTGAGCGCCCCGGCGATGCCGTGCGCGAACTCGGTTACGTTGGCGACGCGAGCGAGCGTGCCCGCACCGGCGTAGACGAGATCGAAGCGCCCGCGTTTGAGTTCCAACGGAAGCTCGTCGAGCGGCGAGTGCACCCAGGCCACGCCTGGCCCGTGCGCTCGCGCTTGCGCGAGAGCGTTCGCCGAGGGATCGACTCCGGTTACGAATGCTCCGAGCTCGACCAGCTGCAACGTCTGGCCGCCGGTACCGCAGCCCAGGTGGCAGACGGACCGCTCCCGCAACTGTGGCAATCGCTCGATAACTCTTGCGGGCAGGTTCTCGTACTCGCGCTCACGGCGGCGGTGGATCTCATCCCAGACCCTGATGTTCTCTTCGGTGGGTTCCAACGGGCCTCCTACGCCGGAAGCGAGAAACCGCCGTCGACGATGATCGTCTGTCCTCGAATCATCTCCGCTGCGGGCGAAAGAAGAAAGGCCACTACGCCGGCAATGTCCTCGGGCGTGACCATGCGCCCGGCCGGCGTGCGCTCGCGACCCATGCGCAGCATCTCCTCGCGGTTGGGGAAATGCTCGAGCGCGCCGGTCTCGACCAGGCCGCCGGAAACGGCGTTGACACGGATTCCGCGCGGGGCCAGCTCGACTGCCAGGTAGCGGACAAGCGCCTCGAGCGCCGCCTTGGAGGTACCAACCAGCGTGTAGTTCTCGAGCACGCGTGAGGAGCCGAGGCTGGAAATCGCGACGATCGAGGAGCCGCTCGTCATCCCGGGTGCCGCCACCTGCGCGAGCTGGAGCAGGGCGCGAGCGTTGGCGTTGAGCGTCCAGTCCCAGTGGCGGGTGTCGGTCTCGAGCGCGGGCCGTGCGACGCCGGTGGCCGCGTTGTGGATGAGCGCGGCAAGCGGGCCGAGCTCGGCGACCTGCTCGAGCACTCGCTTGGAGCTGATGTTGCCGCGCACGAGCACCGCGTCGGCGCCGAGTGTCTGTAGCTCCGCGGCCGTCTCCTCGGCGGCTAGATCGCCGCGCAGATAGCCGATCGCCACCCGGGCGGCGCCCTCGCGCGCCAGTCTGAGCGCGATCGCTTTGCCGATCCCACGCGAGCCGCCGGTGACGAGCACCGTGCCCCCGCGAAGTGGGGAGACGCTGCGCCCGGGCTTTTCTGCGCTCATCGTCTTCTCGGCAGCGGATCGGAAACGGTCGCCGAGCTCGGAATCTCATCCCAGCCGGGGCGCGTTCGGAGCTCTCGCCCGCCCTGCTCGGCCTTGCCGGAGGCGTAACCGAGCCGGTCGAGCAGCTCGATCTGCTCCTCGGCGAAGAGCCGCGTCGGATGATCGGTGGGCAACTCGCCTACCAACTCGCGCAGGCGTGCCCGCAGCTGGTAGGCGAAGTGCGGCGTCGCTCCCGCGACCAGCGCCTCCACTTCATCGCGAGTCGGCTCAGCCATGCCGGAAACCCTATCGCAGCCGAGCTTCTGCGTTAACCTACCGTGGTCGAGCTATCGCAGTAACGAGCAGTAGAAAGGGCAAGACGAATGGCACGCAAAGTCGGAGGATATGGACTCTCGGGGATTTTTTACATCGCGGCTGTCGTTCTTTTCTTGCTTGCCGCCTTCAAACAAGACTTGGGGCAGACCAGGGTTGAGCTGACGTGGCTGGGCCTCGCCTTCTTCGCCGCCGCTCACATAGCCTGAGGTTGAGCCGGGTGGGCGGCGCGGCCGTTGCGGCTCTCTATAATCGCCGCCAGTGTGATTCCCATCATCGTTATCGCGGCCGTAGTCGTTCTGCTCGCAGTCTGGGCGGTTCTGATCTTCAACCACCTCGTCCGGCTCGGCAACGAAGCCAAGCGGGGCTGGTCGAACATCGACGTGCAGCTCAAGCGCCGCACTGACCTGATTCCCAACCTGGTCGAAGCAGTCAAGGGCTACGCGGCCCACGAGCGCACGGTCTTCGAGGACGTGACCGCCGCACGCACCGCGATGCAGCAGGCGACCGGCCCGGCCCAGGCGGGCAAGGCGAACAAGCAGGCGAAGGCGGCGATCGGGCGCCTGTTCGCGGTCAGCGAGGCCTATCCGCAGCTGCGCGCGAGTGAGAACTTCCAGAAGCTGCAGGACGAGCTGACCGACACCGAGGACAAGATCGCGGCCGCGAGGCGCTACTACAACCAGACGGTCTATCAGTACAACAGCCGCCTGCAGAGCTTTCCCGACCTGGTCATCGCTCGCCTCGGCGGCTTCCACGAGCGCGAGTTCTTCGAGCTCGACCAGCCCGCCGACGCGCAGCCGCCGAGCGTCGAGTTCTCGGGCGGCGCCGTTTCACAATGACGCTCGAGGAACAGGTCCGCGCCAACCGCATCCGCACGGGGACGCTCATGCTCTCGTTCGGGCTTCTCTTCGTCGGCATCGGCGTGGCGATTCAGGCTGTCTACGGCGGCGCCTGGCTCGTCATCATCGCCGGCATCGCCTTTATCTACGCGCTCGTCTCCTGGTTTGCGAACGGCAAGATGATCGGCTCCTGGACGGGAGCCCGGCCGGTGACCAAGGAGGAGTATCCCGACCTGGTGCGTGCGATCGAGAACGCCTCGATCGGCGCCGGGCTCGAGCAGCCGCCGCAGGTGCGGGTGGTTGACGATTCTTGCCCGAACGCCTTCGCCGCCGGCGGCTCGCCCAAGAGCTCCTACATCGCCGCAACCACCGGGTTGCTCGGGATGATGAACAAACGCGAGCTCGATGCGGTGGTGGCGCACGAGGTCGGGCACGTCCGCAACCGCGACGTGCGCCTGATGAGCCTCGCCGCCGTGCTCGTGGGCGTCGTCGCGCTGGTTGCCGACCTTGCGCTCCGCTTCGCCTTCTTCGGTGGCGGACGGCGCCGGGGCGGCAATCCGATTCTGATGATCATCGGCTTCGCGATGCTGATCCTGGCGCCGATCGCCGCCTTCGGCATCCAGATGTCGCTCTCGCGTCGGCGCGAGTACCTGGCCGACGAATCCTCGGCCGAGATCACCGGAGACCCGGAGGGACTGGCGCTAGCGCTCTGGAAGCTGAAACAGGACACGACCCAGCTTCGCCACGCAAACCGAGCCACCGCCCATCTCTACATCGAGACGCCGCTCAACAACACGAGCGGGCCGCGCGCCGCACTGAGCGGTCTCTTCGATACCCACCCCTCGCTCGACACCCGCATCGAGTCGCTGGAGAAGATGGGTGGCTTCCAACTCTCGGCGCTGATCGGGCAGCAGTCGAAGCTGGACTGACTCGAGTTCGATCCCGCTTGGGGTTCTAGCCTGAGAGTCGGTCCCGCCAAGGCGGCATTGCCTTCCTAACGGGATAGGCTTCAGGGGTGACCTCACAGCAGAAGACCGCCCTAACGTCGGTTTTCGCGGCGCTGGCTCTGATCGCGCTCAAACTGACGACAGGCCTCGTCACCGGCAGCCTCGCCTTCGTCTCCGAGGCGCTTCATTCAGGCATCGACCTTGTCGCCGCGCTGATGACGCTTTTCGCAATTGGTGTCGCGGTCAGGCCGGCCGATGTCGAACATCCCTGGGGCCACGCCAAGGTCGAGCATCTGGCGGCGCTGGCGGAGGCGACGATTCTCTTCGTCGCCAGCCTCTGGATCGCGTACACAGCGGTGCACCGGCTTTCGGGCTCGAGCGCGCCCGAGGTCAGGGTGACCTGGTGGGCACTTGTAGTGGTCGTGGTCGTTTTGTCGATCGACGCCAGCCGCACGATCATCTCCTTCCGGGCCTCGATCCGGTATCGCAGCGCCGCCCTGCAGTCGAACGCTCTGCACTTCGCCGGCGACTTCCTCGGCTCGACCGGCGTGCTGGTCGGGCTCGTCTTCGTCCGCGCCGGCTATCACAAGGCCGACGCGATCGCGGCGCTCTTTGTTGCTGCCATCGTCCTGAGCGCCGCCACGAGACTCGCTCTGCGCAATGCCGACATCCTCATCGACCGCAGCCCGCGGCTGGCGACCGAGACGGTCAAGCAAGCGATCGCGAGCCTCGATCCGCCCGTCGACTTGAAGCAGCTGCGCGTGCGCGAGGCGGGCGATCACTACTTCGCCGAGGTCGTTATCGGCGTCTCGCCCGAGGCTGCCGTTGCCGAGGGGCATGCCGCAGCCGATCAGATCGAGCGAGCGCTGGAAGGGGTTTTGCACGGCGGCGAGGTCGTCGTTCACGTCGAGCCACGGAGCGCCGATGTGGGGCCGCGGGAGGCGGTGCGCGCGGCGGCGATGAGTGTGCGCGGTGTGCACGAGATCCACAATCTCGTCATCGCCGATCTCGAGGGCCGGCAAGAGGTCTCCCTCCATCTGAAACTTCCGGGGGAGCTGTCACTCGGCGAGGCGCACGGTCTGGCCTCGCAGGTCGAGCGCGCGATCATGGCGGCTCGCCCCGAGATCGCCGCTGTGGTGACGCATCTCGAGCCGCTGACCGAAGAGGTGAGCGGGAGCGCGCCAGCCCGTCTCGAGGTGCGCGATTACGGCGACAAGATCAGGAAGATAGTGCGCAAAGCTACCGCCGCACCGCCGCGTTCGCTGCGCTTCATGAGCACCGAGGAGGGACTGGTCGTCTATCTGATCGTGGCGCTCGATCCCGCTAGCTCTCTTGCCGAGGCTCACGAGCGAGCCTCGGAGATCGAGTCTAGCGTTTACCGTAGCTGCCCCGGGATTAAGCAGCTGATCGTCCATACCGAGCCGTAGGACGGCATCGTTCGGGTGGCTTGACGCTGCGCGAGAAAGGCCGAGGCGGCTAGCCTGTGACGATGCGGCTCGTGCTCGACTGGGATGGGACGGTCACCGTCGCCGACACGATGGATCTGATCGTGCGCGAGTTCGGCGACGCCGAGCTTGTCGATCGTTTCTCGGACAGCTTCGTCGACGACAGCCAGCCGCTGCCGGTGACGCTCCAGCACGTGATCGAGAGTGAGCTGGCGACGGTCGCTACTCCGCTCGAGGAGGTCGTCGCCTGGCTGCTCGAGCGAGTGGAGTTGCGGCCGGGCTTCGTCGAGCTCGCCCGGCGCGAGCGGCTGCTTCTACTCTCTTCGAACGTGCGGCAGTTGATCGAGCCTGTGCTCGATCACTTCGGTATCGAGGCCGACCTGGTCGCCAACGATCTCGTCTCGGATGGTCGCTCTGGTTGGCGCATCGAGATCGGCGGCGAGCTCTGCCCGGCCTGCGGGGAGCGCTGCAAGCGACAGAAGCTCCCGCCCGGCGAAGTCGTCTACGTCGGTAACGGATACTCCGATCGCTGCTCGGCGCTCGCCTCCGCGCGCGTTTTCGCGCGTTGCGGCCTCGCTCGCTACCTCGACGCGATCGGCGCTCCCTACGAGCCCTTCGGCGATTTCCACCAGATCGCGGCGGCGCTCGAGCGCCCGCTCTGAACGAGCGAGCGAGCCTTCCGACCCGCTCGCTCGTCTAGGCGCTCCGCGCAGTCGCCGGCTAGGCCGGGGCGTAGAGCCAGGCGATCAAGCTGTTATAGGCGGTCCAGCTTGGCTTGGCCCCCGCGGGTCCACGCATGAGGTCGATGTCCGAACAGGCGTTGTCGTCGTACAACGCCGGCGCTAACAACCCGCTATCGAATATCGTGCCGATGCCGCCGTAAGTATTGATAGCAATCCAGGTCGATTGGAAGAGGTCGGCGGTCATTGCCATAGAGCAGGTTGTGACCGTAAAGTTGAGACTAGCGAGCGAAAAAGCGACCGTAAGGTCATTATTAAGAGACGTCGTCTGCGCTTGTAGAGTCGTGACCGACTTCTGCAGGGATTTAACCTGCTTCTGCAGCGTCTTGATTTGCTTGGCTTGAGACGTAGCGGCTCCTGCACTACTTACGGAGAGTGAGAGTGCGGCGAGTACTGCGAGCACGATAAAGATCCGTTTCACAAGGAATAGCTCCCTTCGAGTTGTACGGTGGTCGTGAGAGAGCCTACGTCCGGCGGAGGTCGATTTCTAGTTGTCGCGGCTATATTCTGCCTCCAGGGGTAGGCTTCTGGCTGTCGAGCGAGCCGTATTCGAGTCAACTGTGTGGAGGCGATTCAAATAGGTACGACCGTTCTTCTTCTGCACGCCTTTCCCGTCGGCCCCGAGATGTGGGAGCCGCAGCTCGATGCTTTCGCCGGATACGAGTTGAAGGCTCCGGGGCTGCTCGGGCGTGGCGACTCGATCGACGGCTGGGCCGAGCAGCTGCTCGCCGAGACAGAGGACGATCTGATCGCGGTCGGTGCCTCGATGGGCGGCTACTGTGCGCTGGCGCTGGCTCGGCGCGCACCAGAGCGGATTCGTGGACTCGTGCTTGTGGGCTCGAGGGCCTCGGCCGATCCTCCGGACGGGCGGGCATGGCGCGATCAGTCGATCGCGCTCGTGCGCGAGCGCGGCACACTCGCTCTCTGGGAGACGATGCGCGACTACGCGCTTAGCGCGAGCGCCGATCCGACCCTGATCGAGAAAGCGAACGAGATGGTCGCGAGCCAGGACGTCGAGGACGTCGTTCAGGAGCTCGTGGCGATGATCGACCGGCCCGACTCGACCGACGTCGTGCGCTCGCTCAGTTGCCCGCTGTTAGTCGTCGCGGGCGAGCTCGACGAAGGAGTGATCGCCGAATCGAGAGAGCTGATTGGCCTGGCCGGGGACGGTGAGCTGGTGATCGTTCCCGACGCGAGTCACCTAGTCTCCTTCGAGCGGCCCGATCTCTTCAATCCGGTACTGCTCGGGTTCCTCGAGCGCTGCACTGCGTAGTCCTTCCGAGGCCGGCACTCCCGCTTCGAGCAGAAGCTGGCGCAGCATGAGCGCGTTTGCCGGAGCCTGGGCGAACGGGCGTCCGAACGGCCCCGGCGGCGGGCTCGAGTTGTTGTTGTTGAAGACGGCGAAGAGCTGTTTAGCGCGCCCGCCGAGCTTGCGCAGCGGCTCGACCCATTCGGTCAGCTCCTCGCGCGTATAGAGGTAGTCGAAGCGCTCGGCGGCGCTGCCGCCACGACGGTTCCAGGTCGCCGCGTTTCGCCCGTGGAAGCGGAGGTAGGCGATCTCGCTCGTGAGCTCGGCCACCGTCGGGATTGCGGTCGGACTCTCGATCCGCGGCGCGTCGACGATCACGAGTGTCATTCTCTCGCGCTCGAGAAAGGCGAGCGTTCGGGCGCGGTTCGACCCTTCCAGCCAGCTCGAGTGCCGGAACTCGACGAGCAGAGTCGATCGCCCGAGCTGTTCCTGCGCCCAGAGCAAGTAGTCGAAAGCAGAGTCCTTGCAGACGACGTAGGGCGGAAACTGGAAGAGAATACCGCCCAGCTTGCCCGCGTCCTGGAGTGGCGCGATTCCGGATAGAAAGCGACGGAACACCTCGGCGCGAAGCTCCTCGGAGGGATGCGAGACGCGCTCCCGCTCGTCACTCTCGGCCGCGGCGCGGAGGTCTGTTGGTAGCTGCTCGAGCCGAGTCGGGTGGCGGGTCATCAGCGCGAAAGCCTTGACGTGGAAGAGGAAGCCGGACGGCGTCCGCTCGGCCCAGCCGGCACTCACCCCGGCGCTCGGGAGCCGGTAGTAGGTGGAGTCGATCTCGACCGTGTCGAGGCGTTCGGCGTAGTAGCGGAGCCTGTCCTTCGGCGCCAATCCGCGCGGGTACCAGTTCTTCACCAGCGCCTGGTCGGCGAAGGAGCAGGTACCGATGCGCACGGGGTTCACACGGGAACGATATGCCCGCCCGTCCCCCGTTAACTCTGAGCCGGCTTAGAAGTTTGCTCGCCGAGCGTAGTCGGTTCGGCGCACATCTGGCACATTTCCAGGCATTTTATCCTGATACCGTTCCCCGCCCTGTGGGAGGGTGGGGGGAGGCGGGTGGTTTAGCGAGGTGTAGGAGTTCCCGGGAAGCACCGATCACACACAGTCGGCGGGTCTTCGTTCCGCCTGGTGTCCTGAGAAGGCGGGCGAAGGGACGTGATGCCACCGGCGCCGTCCGAATTCCCGGTCGTTCCCGCCCGAGTCAGTTGTGGATGCGGACACGAATGAGCACCCAGATCGCCTTGAACCCGTCGCGCCAGGTGATCTTCTTCCCCTCGTCGCGCGTTCGCCCGTAGTACGAGATCGGTAGTTGGTAGATGCGCAGTTTCCGCTTGCAGACCTTGGCTGTGATCTCGGGTTCGATCGAGAAGTCATCTTGTCGGAGATCGAGGCTGCTCAGGACCTCGCTACGGAAGGCTTTGTAGCCGGTCTCCATGTCGCTCAGGGTCGTGTTATAGAGCAGATTGGTAAGCATGGAGAGGAACCGGTTGCCGACGAGGTGCCAGAAGAGGTACGCGCGTTGAGGTCGACCGCCGGAAAGACGTGATCCGAAAACCACGTCCGCAACCCCACGCTCAATTGGCTCCACGAGCGCTGGAACGTCGGCTGGGTCGTACTCCATGTCGGCGTCCTGGATCACTGCGATGTCGCCATCGACGAATGGGATCGCGGCCCGTATCGCGGCGCCCTTGCCGGCGTGCTCCTGTCGTACTAGAACGACGCCTTCACGCGCTGACTGCCAATCCTGCAAGAGGTCACTCGTGCCGTCGGTGGAGCCGTCGTCGACGATGATCAGTTGCCGGTCGAGCCCCAGCGTCTCGATCCGCTCAAGCACCTCGAGAATCGTCGCGCGTTCGTTGAACGCAGGTATTAAGAAGGAAATACGCATTCGGTAGGCTGCGAGTAGCCTATCCCAGGCCGATTTATCCGGCAGCAATCCCCTGTTCCTACCGGTTTGAGGGCGGGGAACTATGCTCTCGGCGCGGATGCAAACGCGATCCAGGAAGCGCGGGGATATACGCGCAGGAATACAAACAGAGCCAGCCTCCGTCTGGGCTACGTGGCAGCGGCAACTGGGGCGATGGTCGGGCGGTAGCACGGCGCCGGCCCGGATGCTGTCGCGACTCAAGGTGTGGAAGTCGCCGTCAGCTGCCCTGGTTGGGGGGGTTTTTGTCGCAGCCTTCCTTTCGCGAGTCGTCTGGCTATCCCATGCGCCGTTCCAATCCGATCAGAGCAGTGTTCTATGGATGGCGCTGAATGCCGTGCGCCACCCGAGCGTGCCCGACTACGGCCTGGTTTCAAGCTTTCATGCATTTCAACCGCCAGGCCTCGTCTGGGTCGTTATGCCATTCGTGGCGCTCGGTGGCGGCCGGCCAGAGTTCGTGATCGTCGCGTTCGGCCTGCTGAACGCGTCCGCTTTCGCGTTCTTCATAGCAACTGCTCTGCGCGCCTGGGGCTTCAGGGTGGCCGCAGTAACTGCGGTCTTCCTCGTGGTGGGGCCGGATGCGTTCAACTCGGCAATACTGTGGCACATAAGCCTCTACACCGGCGCGATGGCGCTGCTGCTCGCTGCGGGGATACGGCTCCGCTCCGGTTCGCGCTGGTGGGCTCTCGTAATCACAGCGATCCCGGGGTTGTACGCATTGATCCACTACTCCGGCTTCGTCCTGTACGGGTCGAGCGCGCTGCTACTACTGATCTCGCGCCGGAAGTTTGCCGACCTGTGGGTCCCGGTCGCCGCCGCCTTCGCTCTCACGCTTGTGGCCTGGGAACCATTCCTGTCGTTCGAGATGCAGCGCCACTGGTCAGACTTCACGACGATCTGGCACGGCGCCAACACCGATCACACGCTCAGGCAGTTCATCGCGCAGCGGTACCACGGAACCTGGTTCGCGCTCACGCATCTCGGTGAGAGTATTCGCGGCCCCGTCCTGCTGACTCCTGTGATTACGTTGCTGGCGCTGGGAGCCCTGATCGTTGCCTGCGTACGTCGGACCGCTGTCGCTCCCGTCCTCGTTCCGACGGCCGTCGTCGCCGGCGGACTTGCGATTCAAGTGGCGACGGGAATGGGGCATCGCACCGACGTTCTGATGCTCTGGCTCTTGCCGCTTTATGTATTGGCGGGGTGGCTGCTAGGCCAGGTTCGCTGGACGGCTGTTGTGGCTGTCGCTGCCGTCGCGATCTTGGTTCTCGGAAGTATCGGTCTAGAACGAACCGTGAATAGCACGCCAACTGCGCTAACTCTCTCCAGCAGATGGGCCGCCGCACGAACCAAGGCTGTCGTCTATTACGACAACACGTCGGTCATCAACGCGTTGTATCTCCCCTGTGACCCACCGTGGAGTAGGGGCGCTGAGACGTGGTACCTCGAGGAGGTCATTCACCCGGGCGACGGCATCAAGGCTGCTCTTGCGGCGAATGCGTTTAGCGCTCGTCGAGGTACGTGTGCCGATCGTGAGCGCTGAGAACCTGTTCAGTCCGCTCGTCGCTTGCGTGCTTCCCCAAACGAGGTCAAGGCACCCGCGGCAACCGCAGGCGTGGTCGGTCTAGTCGCCCGACGCGTACTGCTTCGAGACGAGCCGTGTGCGTCGCGCTGATATCGCGTGCCCCTGGAGAATCAGGAGACCGGCTGCGATATATGGGAAGAAATTCAAGGTGTGCAGGATCAGGGCATAGGAGAGCGCTTGTGAGTCCGGCACGTGATAGGCGCGTAGCGCAACGATTGTCGCGGCCTCAAAGACGCCGATGTTCGCCGGCGACGCCGGCAGCGTCATACCAAAGCCGACAGCGACGTAGGTCAGCAAAGCCGCTCCGAACGGGAGATCGAGGTGAGAGCTTTGCAACACGAACCACGCTGACAGGTCGAGCACGAGCCACGAGACCACGCTGAGAAGGAAAGCCACGAATACGAGTCGCACGCGACGTAGGCCGACGAGCCCGTGGACGAGATTCGCCGCCGCCGTTGCGGTTCGCTGAGACGATACGAAGGGCAAGAGCGTCAAGGGGCGCAGCACAAATAGCAACGATCGCTCGGACCATTTCGCGAGCACTGAGAGCGTAATGACCGTGCCGGCAACCACCACGATTAAGAGGATCGCGGCCGTTCGAAGCCAGGTCACGTTCGGTAGCCAGGGGACAGCCACAAATAACAGCGCAAGCAGAGAGAGGACGTCCCAGACACGCTCGCTGACGACCGTCCCCGCCGCTTCGACACGAGACGTGCCGCAACTCTGGTTGATGGCGACGATTCGAGCGGCCTCGCCCGCGCGCCCCGGGAGGATGTTGTTGAAAAACTGGCCCAGAAGCATCGCGCTTAGCACGTGCCGGTAGGGCGGCCGCGTCTCCGGCGCAAACAGGTACTGCCAGCGGACACCACGTAACACGTTTGCGACCACCAGAGCCGCGAAGGCCGGCAGAAGCCACCAGTAACTGCACTCGCGCAGGCCGCTCCATACATCGTTGAAGCGGACGTGCTGTATTGCGAGATAGGCGAACACCGCGCTCACAGCCATGCCAAGCGAGATCAGGAGCGTTTTCGTTCGCGGGAGGTTCGAGTTTGCCGCCAATGCGTTATCTCTCCCAGGGCGCGCCGGGGCGGAACGGTTGATGGGATCGGATTGTTGAGATTTCTCGCCTCGCAATCGTGCTGCTGCCTGTGCGTATTACTACTCCAACCGATCCGTGCAGGAGCGATTCCGGCAGTGGCCCTATGCTACGGGTGCCTCGAGCAGCGCTCTCGACAGAAAACGATCAACTTCGAGCGTCTCCGTTCCCCTCGGGGCTAGTAGGGCTCACCGACAACGCCCGTCGTCGTCGCGGGTCTAGGCGTCGTGGCACCGACCTAACGGTTGCTAACTAGAATCGATCGAGGTGGACGCGCGGCCGATAGCAATCTTCGACTCCGGCATGGGCGGGCTGACCGTTCTGCACGAATGCCTGGTGACGATGCCAAATGAGGACTTCGTCTACCTCGGCGACACCGGGCGCTTCCCCTACGGGCCGAGGCCGCTCGCTGAGATCCGCGGTTTCGCGCTCGAGATTGGGCGCTTCCTCGAGCGCCAGGGCGTGAAGCTGCTCGTGGTCGCCTGCAACTCGGCCACCTCTGCAGCGCTCGCCGATCTCCAGGCCGAGCTCGAGGTTTCGGTCGTGGGCGTGATCGCGCCCGAGGCCGAGGCGGCCGTGCAGGCGACTCGCAACCGCCGCATCGGCCTGCTCGCAACCCGGGCGACCGTGGATGCGGGGCGCTACGCGACGCTAGTGCGCTCGCTCGATGCCGGTGTGCGCCTCTTCCCGCTCGCTTGCCCGGGCCTGGCCGAGCTGATCGAGAGCGACGAGCCCTACGGCGCTGGCACCGTCGAGGCGGTTCGCGCTTACGCGGGGCCGCTCAAGCAAGCCGATGTCGACACGGTCATTCTCGGTTGCACGCACTATCCGCTCATCCGCCATGTGCTCGAGCGCGCCTTCGGTCGCTCCGTGACGCTCGTCTTCTCGGCCGAGGAGACCGCACGCAAGGTGTCCGAGACGCTGGAACGCAAGCGCATCGCCCGTAAGAGCGAGCGCGAGGGCGTCTGCCGCTTCATCACGACCGGTGAGCCCGAGCAGTTCAGGGTCATGGGCGAGCGCTTCTTGCAGTTCCCGATCGCCGAGGTCGAGGCGATCTCGCTGGCTGGGCTCGGAGCGGCGGCGTGAGTAGAGCCGACGATCGGCGCTCGGACGCGCTTCGACCGCTCGAGATCGAGTGCGACTTCCTCGAGCAGCCGCACGGCTCGGTGCTCTTCGCCCAGGGTCGCACGATCGTGCTCTGCACCGCCTCGATTCAAGAAAGCGTCCCGCGCTGGCTGATCGGCCGGGGTCGCGGCTGGCTGACCGCGGAGTACTCGCTCCTACCTGCCTCCACCGGCTCGCGTACGTCACGCGAGGCAAGCGTTGGCAAACAGAAGGGGCGTACGGTCGAGATCCAGCGCCTGATCGGTCGCTCGCTGCGGGCGGTCGCCGATCTCGAGGCACTGGGCGAGCGCACCGTCTGGCTCGATTGTGACGTTCTTCAGGCCGACGGCGGCACGCGCTGCGCCTCTATCTCGGGCGCCTTCCTCGCCGCCAGTCGCGCGCTCGAGCGCTTCGGCCTCAGCCGCGTGCTGACCGACTCGGTAGCTGCGGTCTCGGTCGGGATAGTCGCCGGCGAGAAGCTGCTCGACCTCGACTACGCCGAAGACTCGAGCGCCGAGGTTGACATGAACTACGTCATGACCGGAGACGGGCGCCTGATCGAGGTACAGGCAACCGCGGAGACCGCACCCTTCGGGCGCGAGGAACTCGACGAACTGCTCGCTCTGGCCACGCGTGGCGTAGAGATGATCAGAGCGGCGCAGGAAGAAGCACTGCGCGCTGCTGTTTCATAGGGGCGCGCCGATCGCATCCGCCGCCTGGGCGAGAATGGCGTTGTGCTTCCTCACCTCGGAGCGGCCGAGATCCTCGCCCGGCTCGCCCTCGCGGCCACGCTTGGCGGTGCGATCGGTATCGAGCGCGAGCTGCGCGACCGCTATGCGGGTTTGCGCACGCATCTGCTCGTCGCGGTCGGGTTGGCCTTGTTCACGCTCGTTTCCGCCTACGGCTGGACGGGATTCAGTTTCGGGGGTGGAGTCAGCTACGACCCGACTCGTATCGCCGCTCAGGTCGTGACCGGCATTGGCTTTCTCGGTGCTGGCGCCATCATCCGCCAAGGTGTCACCGTGCACGGTCTGACCACCGCCGCCACGCGTTGGGCAACGGCGGCGATCGGGATGGCCTCGGCAGCCGGCGTGGAGCTCGAGCGAGACTCGCGCATTGTCGAGGTCGTGGATGGCCTGCTCGCGCTCGATGGAGTGACCGGAGCCCAGTGAGTGCACTAGTCCCAGGCGATTTGAATGCCGTTTTCGCCTCGCGCAATCCCAACAAGACCCGCGAGCTCGAGGAGCTGCTGCCGGGCTGGCGGGTTGAGCCGCTAACAGCCGGCACCTTCCCGCCCGAGACCGGCACGAGCTACTACGAGAACGCGCTCGCCAAGGCTCGCTTCGGCCGCTCGATCGAGAAGCGCCCGCTCTGGGTGCTGGGCGAGGACTCGGGGATTGAGGTCGCTGCGCTCGACTGGGGCCCGGGCATCTTCTCGGCTCGCTTCGGCGGCGACGATCCGGTCGGCCGGTTGCTCGCGGCGCTCTCGGGGATCGAAGGCGAAGGTCGCCGCGCCCGCTACATCTGTGAGCTGGTCGCCGTCTCCGCTCAGGGCGACGGTCTGTGTGGCACGGGGACCCTCTATGGCCGCATCGGTCACGAACCGCGCGGAAGCGAGGGCTTCGGTTACGACCCGATCTTCATTCCCGAGGACGAAGACGGCACCGTGGCCGAGCTCGGCCACGCTTGGAAGCGGCAGAACTCGCACCGCGCCAGGGCGGCGAGGGCGCTGCTCGAGGCGATTGAGGCGAGGTAGCTCTCAGGTGGCCTTCGCAGTGGGAGTCTCGCTCGTCGGCGTGGGCGCCGCCGGTGCGATCGCCTTTGCCTCGCGGCGCATTGCCACCCACCAGTTGACCTCGGCGCCGAAAACGATCACGTTCGCCATCACGTAAAGCCAAAAGAGCAGGATCACCGGCCCTCCGAGCGCCTGTAGGACGCGGAGATCGTTTGAAACGAGACGGAGGTAGACGGGCAGCACCTGGAAGGTCGTGGCGAGGATCAGAGCAGCAGCGACCGCTCCGGGCAGAACGTCGCGGAACGTCAGCCGCACGTTCGTCAGGACGTAGTAGACGGTGAAGAGGAAGAGGAGCAGCCCGGCGAACTCCACCAGCGCGGTCAAAGGGTAGGCGACGAAGCGATTGCCGAGAAAGTCGCCGGCGTAGTGGTGGAGGAAGAAGAAGCCGAGCGAGCCGGAGAGCAGCGACACGACTAGCGTGAGAAGCGAGGCAACGAGAAGCACGAGGGCTAGCGCCTTACCGCGCAGGAACGGTCTGTTCGGGCGCCCGTAGACGATGTTGAAGGCCGACTCGAGCACGCTGAAGAGCGAGAGCGAGCTCCAGATCAGAACAGCGCCGCCGATGATGCCGAGGGTGGCGGCATTGTTCTGAATCGATTTGACCGCCTTCTCGATCGATGTCACCGAGACGACCGGGAAGATGTGTTTGAGCGCGTGCACGAGCCTGCTCGACTCGCTCTGCTGGTGCGCGAAGCCGAGCAACGAGAGCGCGAGGAAGAGCATCGGCACCAAGGAGAGCAGAGCGAAGTAGGCGATCATCGCTGCCAGATGGGTGCCACGATCGGCGAAAAACTTCTGGAACAGCTTGCGTTTGCGGATGCGCATCGACAGTTAGTATCCCTGCTCAGACGCGTGTCGGAGAAGTTACTGGTGCTCGGTGGGGTTGCCAACAGAGCATCGGCAACCGATCTCGACCTGGCAAGTCCGTCTTCCCGGTAGTAACTACGAGCTGCTACTTTCGGCACACGTATGGACGCCGAGCAGGCACTCAGCGAGCTGACTGAGATCTCGTCCCAAATCGAGCTCGCGCTGATCTTCGACTCTCGAGCAGAGCTGGTCGGGACCACGCTCGCCGATCAACGCGTGGCGAAATCGCTGGCCTTTGGCGCCACCGCGCTCTTCGCCTGCTCCAGGCGAGTCTCCGCCGAGGAGCGCGGAGAGCCAACCCAGATCGAGCTGACCTATCCCGAAGGAAGCGTTCTCATTGTCCGTGAAGGCGATCTGTACATGCTGGCGGTCACTTCTTCCGATCCCATTACGGGGCTCGCCTTCTTCGAGCTCAGAACCTGCCTTCAGAAACTCATCGACGTCAAGCTAAAAAGGCGCAGGTTGGGAATCCCCGGGTTGCGCCTAGTAGCAGCGCCGCAGACGAAAGAGAACGAGCATGAGGCGACGGATTCGGACTACGAAAAAGATGCCGGTGACTAGGCGCAACAAGCTTCTTGCCGGTTTGATTGTCGCTGCGGGCTCGATCGCCGGCGCTTTCTATATGCGCCAGCAGCTACAGGCAGACTCGTGTGAACGAGTCAACCTCTACTTTGCGGACGGTACGCTGTTGGAGCTCGGCCCCGAGGAAGTTGCGGCCGAGGAGCTACTCGAGCAAGGCCGCGAGCTTCTCGCCCGTGCCCGTCCGGAGAGATCGTGAACGAGCAGGCTCTGATCGAGATGTTGGTCGAGCACGCCTACCTAGAGGGCGATTTTACTCTGCGATCGGGCCGGCGCTCTAGTTATTACCTCGACAAGTACCGTTTCGAGACCGTGCCCGAGCTGCTCGGAGCGCTCGGTGAGAGAATCGCCATCGCAGTGGCCGAGCACGAGCCGGGTGCCGCTCGTCTCGCCGCCCCAGAGCTTGGTGCGGTCGCCCTTGCCGCCGCCGCGTCGCTCGCTTCTCAGCTGCCATTTCTGATCGTGCGCAAGCAGGCAAAGGGGTATGGAACGCAGAACAAGCTCGAAGGTGTATACGAATCAGGGGAGTTGATCTGCTTGGTTGAGGACGTAGTGACATCGGGCGGAGCCGCTCTCGAGGCTGTCGAGGCGGTCCGGGAAGCCGGTCTCGTCTGCCGAACAGCCGTCTGCGTCGTCGACCGCGAAGAGGGCGGATCCGACGAGCTCGCGCGTCACGGAGTGCGTTTGTGGCCGCTCTTCCGCGCGAGTGATCTGCTAAAAGTGGGTAAAAGCGCCGCAAACCCGCACGGTTGAGCGAAATGCCTGAGCCTGTTAGGGTCTAGCGGTAGAAAAGCTGTCGATGAGGAGGAGAGCACGTGACGAAGCAGGAGTTCGTTGATCTGGTCGCCCAGAAGAGCGGTCTGACGAAGCGAGATGCCGGCGAGGCCGTAGACGCCGTGCTCAACGTGATCGCCGACTCTCTCAAGGCCGGCAAGGACGTGACCTTCACCGGGTTCGGGAAGTTTACGGTTGCTCACCGCGCAGCACGAACGGGAGTCAACCCCCGAACTGGCGAGCGGTTGTCGATCGCCGCTTCCAAGGTGCCTAAGTTCACGCCCGGAAGCTCACTGAAGCAGGCGGTCCGCTAGGGATCGTCGACCGTAGAGACGAAGGTTTGAGCGAGGGCCGCGTCAGCGGCCCTCGCTCGTAGGCGAGCCAGGCGACCAATAGTCTGGTCCCGGCGCTAGCCTAGGCGGGTATGAATGAGATGGTCGAGAACGACACCGCTGGTCAGTCGGAGCCACAGACCTTTGCCGATCGGCTGGTCGAGGCGGTCGAGCGCAAGCGAAGTCAGCTCGTAGTAGGGCTCGACCCGCGGCTGGAATTGCTTCCGCTCGAGTTGAGAGGCGAAGCCCAGCACAGTCCCGAGGGTGTCGCCGAGGCTTTCTCACGCTTTTGCCGCGGGATCATCGACGCGGTTGCTCCGTATGCCGTCTGCGTGAAACCTCAACTTGCCTTCTTTGAGCTGTATGGCTCGGCGGGGCTGCGCGCGCTGGAGGAGATCAGTGACCACGCTCGCGACGCCGGTTTGCTCGTGCTTGCGGATGCCAAGCGCGGCGACATCGGCTCGACGGCTAGGGCTTATGCCGGCGCCTACCTCGAGCCGCGTGGGGTGCGCCCGCCACTGGCCGATGCGTTGACGGTTAACCCATACTTGGGCCGTGATTCGCTCGAGCCATTCCTGCTTGCCTGCCAGCGCCACGGTGGCGGAGTATTCGTCCTACTCAAGACCTCCAATCCGGGCAGCGCCGACTTACAGGACCTGACTTTGTCGGACGGCCGCCCGCTCTGGCACCAACTCGCGTTGCTCCTTCAGGAGCCGGCCGAGACGCTCGTCGGCTCGAGCGGCATCTCGAGCCTCGGCGTGGTCGTCGGAGCGACCTATCCGCGCGCGATCGGCGAGGCGAGGAGGTTGCTTCCGCGCTCGATCATCCTGCTGCCGGGTGTCGGGGCGCAGGGTGCGACCCCGGCGGATGTGGCACGCGCTTTCACTAGTGGCCCGGCGAGCGCGCTCGTGAACGTCTCTCGTTCGGTCATCTTCGCCTACCGGGCCGAGGAAGGTCTCGACTGGCGGGACGCCGCTGGAACCGAGGCTGCTCGTCTGCGCGACGAGATCTGGGCGGTCTCGGGCTGGTAAAAAGGAACAAGTCATGCGCCGAGACCACCGCCGCCCTCTCGTGCACTACGGAGCCCCAGTCCTCTTCCTGCTTGCCGTAACGATTGTCGTTCTCATCCTTCGTGGCGGCATTTCGGGCGGGAATCAATCCTCCGCCACGACCTCGAGCTCGAGCAAGGTCACGACCACTTCCAGCTCGACCTCGCAGCAGCATACGAAGATTCGTTCCTACACCATTCGTTCTGGCGATACGTTCGGCGCCATTGCCATACGCTTCGGCGTCAGCGTGGACGACATCGTTGCTCTGAACCTCGGCGTAGAGCCGACCACGCTCCACGTCGGGCAGAAGATCGAAGTCGGGAAAGCGCCGGTCGCCAAGTGAGACGCACAGGAATAGCGCTTGCGCTGCTTGCGCTGGCGCTCCTCGTTTTGGCATGTTCTATGGCGCGACCTGCGCCGGCCGTCGGCTCCGAGTTGCCTGCGCCCAGGGTCGATGCTCGAGCCTATCTGGTGACGAACGCGGTCAGCGGTGACGTGCTGGTCGGCAAGAACGCGAACGCTCGCCTGCCCATCGCGAGCCTGACGAAGCTGATGACCGTTGACGTCGCGCTGCAGCACCTGAGTCTCGGTCAATATGTCACCGTCTCGGCTAAGGCGGCGGAGGTCGGAGAGGAGAGCGCCGGCCTCAAAGCCGGCGAGCGAATCCAGGTTGACGACCTAGTCCGCGCCGCTCTGATTCAGAGCGCGAACGATGCCGCTGACGCTCTCGCGGACGCCGCTTCGGGCGGAGATCGAGCGCTCTTCGTGAGCTGGATGAACAAGGTAGCGCGCGAGATCGGTCTCACGCGAACTCACTTCGTGCGCCCCGATGGTCTGGACGTTCGGGGGCACTACTCGAGCGCCCGCGATCTCACTCGCTTGGCTCAGTGGGCCATGGATCTACCGATAGTGCGTCAAGACGTGCGCCTACGCACAAGCACCATCTCCGGCGGTCGCCGCCTCACGACGTGGAATGACCTGCTCGGTGTGTTCCCCGGAGTCGTCGGCGTCAAGACCGGGCACACCGACGATGCAGGCTGGTGCCAGGTCGCCCTGCTCGTCCGTGGTGGACTCCAGATCTACGTCACCGTTCTCGGCTCGCCTAGCCGCTCGCAGCGGAACCACGATCTGGCGGCACTGCTTCGCTTCGCGCTCTCGCGCTACGAGCTCGTCGAGGTCGTCTCGGCTCGTGATCCGCTGTCGAAGGTGGCGACCGAGTACGGCGGTCCAGCCGTGCCTGTCGCGGCCTTGAGCTCGCTTAGGTTGCCGGTCCGCGTCGATCGTCCACTGGTTGAGAAGCTCGTCCTGCCGCGTACTCTCCCGCTCCCGGTCAGGCAAGGCCAAGGCGTAGGCGAGGTACGTGTCTACTCGAACGGGAGACTGCTCGGTAGGCGGAAATTGATCGCAATGCGCTCTGTCGGCAAGCAGAGCCTGCTGGACAAGGTCGGTTGGTATGGAAGCCAGACCGTCCACAATCTGTTCGGCTGGATTTAGAGCCAATTTCGATAGGCCTGCACGCCCGCGGAGGCCGATCCGCGGCGCCAGCACC
>PMXT01000106.1 GCA_003170995.1 Actinomycetota bacterium
TGGATGTTGTACCAGCGCTTCGGTAGCGCAGATTCGTTGAGGAAGTACTTGGTCGTCTCCATGCGAGCGAGCATAACGGCTGCAAGAAGCCGGCGGAGTCGCTACTCCGAGGAGACGGATGAGCTAGCCCGAGCCGACGCGGCCGCGGCGGCGACGTCGCGTGGATAGGTGCGGAGTGCTCTGAAGAGCAGTAGCGCGCTCACCGCAAGCGGTATCAGCATGACCACGAACGTCCATTGCAGGCCCGAGCGGCCGCCGCCGAAGACGTAGTCGGAGATCGCGCCGAAAAGCAATGGAGCGAGAGCTACTGCGAAGGCGCGCACGAAGGTGCGCACCGACTCGGCGCGTCCCCACAGGCGTGGCGGCATGATGTCCAGGCGCGCCGCATCGAGAGGCGGGTTCTGAGCCGNNGAGCCGAGAGTGCGAAGACGGCACCGACCAGGAAGGGCAAGGCCGCGCTGGCGCTGCGCGTGAAGATGGCAGGGACTAGAAGCACCACGGTGGCCGCCGCCGCGAGTGCGCTGACGGTGATGCGCGAGTTGAGATGGCGCCGGCGCAGCAAGTAATCGCCAAGCGTTCCGCCGGCCAAGACCCCGCCGATCGCACCAACCCCGACGACGAGTAAGAGCCCGTTTGCCGTCACCTGCTCGATGCCGTACTGGCCCTTGACGAATTCAACCCCGAAAATCTCCACTCCGGCCAGGAAGAAGTAGCCGAGCGCACTGGATGCGATCAGCACGACGTTCGTGCGCACGTGAAGCACGTGCCGCACCGCTGCCGCGAGACTCAAGCGGCTGATGTCGCCGTGTAGTACGAGCTCGGGATCGGGGACGATCTTGCGCTCGCGGACGAGCAGCTGGGCGTCGGTCGTATGGGGCTCGTCGCTAGCAGTCGGCGATTCGGCGGCGTGACGACGTGCGGCTCGAGCTGCCGCCGTGCCCGGCTCGGGAGCGAGTGCTCCGCGACCTCCTCGTGCCGGCTCGGGAAGTCGTATGACCGCCCAGGCCAGTACGAAGGCGGGAATGGCGAGGATGAAGAAAGCGAGCCGCCAGGATAGAGCGGCGATGTCGCCGGTGACGGCGAAGCCGAAGCCGGCTCCCAGCAGCTCGCCGCTGAGGATGAAGCCGTAGATGCGCCCGCGTTCCGACCCGGCGAAATAATCGCCCACCAGCGATGCTACGCACGGGCCGGCCGCCGCGGTCACCGCGCCCAGAAACAGGCGCGTGAGCAAGAGCTCGCCGAAGCTCGAGGAGGTGGCGCTCCAGATCATCGCGACTCCCCAGAGCACGATCGCTCCGCCGAGCGTCCAGGTTCGGCGAATCCTGTCGGCGAGCACGCCGAAGGGAAGGCTTGCGACCGCACCAACGAGGGACGAGACGGCCACCAACAAGCCGATGTCGGTGTTGTTGATATGCAGGTCGCCGCGAAGCTGGGTGGCCGACGCACCAACGGTGACGATGTCGGCGCTGCTCAGAGCAAGAATCGCGGCGAGCACGACGATGACCCGCATTCTGAGCGCGCCGCCGAGCGTGTCGCTGAGCTGCTCCGAGCCGGCCTTTGCGGCCTTGCGAGCGGCCTTCGAAAGGCCCCCGTGTATCGATTGGCGCTGACTCGTGCTCATCACCTCGCGGCTTGCGACTTGAACCAGAACAAACGGCCTGGACTGCTCTGCGGGATCGTACGCAGTTCGCGCTCCGAGCGCGCGCATCCGTCGGTCTGGGCGCTCGAGTGAAACGGCTAGCTTGCAAAGCAAGACAATCGTGCTATCATGCACCGCATGACACCTGCGTACGAGCGGACGAGTCAGCTGTTGCGCGGCGTTCTGGACGTCTGCCTGCTCGCCGTCATATTGGACGAGCCCGCCTACGGCTACGAGATGACGAGGCGTCTGTCGGCGCGAGGACTAGACGTGGTCGGTGAGGGCTCGATCTATCCGGTGCTCGGGCGGCTCGAGCGCGACGGTCTCGTCGAGCCGTTTCAGCAGCCGAGCGACGGCGGGCCGCCGCGCAAGTACTACCGCGTGACGCCGCGTGGGCGCTCGGCGCTCGAGAGATGGAGGCAGGAGTGGAATCAGACGCGCAGCGCGATCGACGCTGTGCTGAGCCCGAGGGAGACTGAGCGATGAAAGAAGTGCTCGCAGCGTGTCGCCGCACCTGGAGACGGCTCGACGTGAGGCGCACCGATGCCCGGGCCATGGCCGCCGAGCTCGAGGCCGATCTGGCCGCCGCGGAGAGCGACGGGACAAGCGCGGGCGCGTACGTCGGAAACGACCCGCACGGCTTCGCGCTGGAGTGGGCGAGTGCCCGCGGCCTCATCCGCACCCGGGTCGCTCTCGTCTCGACCGTGCTTGCAGGCGTTCTTGGCGTGATTCCCGGAGCGGTCTGCGCGCTTTTCGTCGCCTATGGGATGTCGAGCGAGGCCTTCGCCGAGACGTTCGGAAGTCCTGAGCAACTCGGAGATACGTCCGTGATGACGTACACACCCCCGAGCTGGTTGCTGCTCGGTCTCTACACGCTCGGAGCGGTTTTCGCCTATGTCGGCGCGCTCGCGGTGGTCTCAGCCTGGCTCTCCTGGCGTCTGGATCAGGCGAGGAGCCGGACGCTCCACTACCTCCTGCTGGGCATGCCGTTCGGGACGGCGGCGGCGATCTTCATCGCGATTGTGTTCGCCTGGACGCGCGACTTTTCGACCGACATCTCCGTGGTGGGCGCCGACGCCGTGGTCGCTACGGCGGTCTTCGTCTCGTGCATCGCCGCTCTTCGGCTCGCCGCCGTCCGCCGCGAGCGCATAGCTCTCGTCCTGGCCGGAGGAGGAAGCGGGTAGCTCGCGCCGGCGGCCGACTCGAGGAGTCTTGTGATCCTCAACCAAGCGCTGTCTCGCTTTCTCGGGGCGCCGCTGGTCGTGCGGTGCCGGAGGAGACAGTGTTGCCTACACGGCTCCGTAGAGCGACGCGCCGCCAGCGGTGTCGCGTGGCTCCGAAGGCCAGTCGCGCCCGGCCGGTAGGAGCCGCCGGCCGAGCAAGCGAGACGGGAGCGACGGGACTCGAACCCGCGACCTCCGGCGTGACAGGCCGGCGTTCTAACCAGCTGAACTACGCCCCCGTGAGCCGCAGCATTGTAGCTCGATTCGGGGCGCGGCCAGGTGACCGGTGCTCGTCCTCTCCGAGGCCTGGAAAGTGGGTAGCCTTCATTAGTGGCACTCGTCGACTGGCTCGCCGTCGCGTTCATTCTCATGCTCGCCTTCGGCGGGTCGCGCAAGGGGCTCCTCGTGGGCGGTCTTTCGCTGGTTGGCGTAGTCGGCGGGCTATACATCGGAGCACGTTTGGCGCCTGTCTTGTTCTCGGGCGCGCACTCGCCCTACACACCGCTGGTGGCGCTTGCCGGTGCGCTGATACTCGCCATCGCTCTGGAGACTGCCGGCGCGCTCATGGGTGGTGTCCTCAGAGATGCACTCAGGCTGACGCCGTTCAGGCTGGTCGATGCCGTAGGCGGGTTGGTGCTCGGGGTGGCTACGGCTATTGCCGTGCTCTGGATCGTGGCTGCGGTCGCCTTCCATCTGCCGCAAACCTCGATCGTGCGCGCGCGAGCGCGGCAGTCGGTCGTGCTCTCGAAGCTGGTCTCAACCCTGCCGCCCCAAGACGTGATGAGCGCCCTCGCGGGTATCGATCCCTTCCCGCTGATCGTCGGGCCCGCGGCCCCGTCGCAGGCGCCTGATTCGAGTGTGCTTACTCTCGCGAGCCTGCAGCGAAGCGAGCGAAGCGTGGTCAAGGTGGAGTCAGAGGCGTGCGGCATCGGCTATGCGGGCTCGGGGTGGGTTGCGAGAAAGGATTACGTTGTTACTGCGGCGCACGTCGTCGCCGGTGGTAGCAAGATACAAGTCCAGGCGCAGGGACACTCTTTGCGTTCCGCCCGGGTAGTCGCCTTCGATGGAACCAACGACCTCGCTCTGCTTTATATACGGGGGCTTGACGAGAAACCGCTCCGGCTGGCGCCCCCAGACTTCTACGATGCCGGCGCGGTGCTCGGTTATCCGGGCGACGGGCCTTTCAAAGCCGAGCCTGTACGCGTCGGCTCGACCGAGACCCTCTTCTCTCCGAACTATGCCGGCACCGTTGTCAGTCGTTCGATCACCAGCTTGCGCGGAAAGGTGCGTCCGGGCGATTCGGGCGGCCCGGTCGTGAACGAGCGCGGTGCTGTCGAGCTGACGGTGTTCGGGGCGAAGAAGGGCACAGATGTTGGCTACGGCAGCTCGAGTGATCTCGTGCGCGGCCTTTTCGCACGCCGCGACGCCGGCGGTGTCTCCACTGGCGCTTGCCTGGAGTGAAGTGAATCTGTCTCACTGACTGGCTTCCACCAAGTCTCGCTCCGCTCGATAGCAGGGTTACGGCTTCGAATTGTCTTTCCTAAACACAGTTTTTGGCTTGTCGAGCCGCGAACCGAGTCAAGCAACGCGGTCAAGCACCAAGCGGGGATAGATGAAGCGCTATCTACCGACGATAGTTCTATTCACGAGATAGGCCCCGATGCGGCGGGGGTCACTCGCAAAATAGAGCCGGGGCCCCGATGCGGCGGGGGCCCCACAGGCCTTATAAAAACAGACACAGATCTCCCCCCAGATCAGACCGAAGCGGGCATGCGGCGCCCGCTTCGGTCTTTCTTGCGGGCCTAGAGCACGTTTCAAATGTCCGTAGGGCCTAGCCCACGTCCACCGATCACACCCGGAAACGATTCCGTTAGGAACGTGTGGCTGAGGTGGTCGAGGCGTGGATGGCAGAGGCCGCGCGGGTCGCGAAGGCGCACCGGTGGTGCGTTCGAGTGACCACTGGAGCCGCGAAACGGCCGCATCGGCTGTGTGGGCCTGGCGGAATCGACTCCTAAGTCGGCAGGTCGTCAATTGAAACGAGTTCTTAGGGACGATCGTGGTGTCTGGTCCCACTCACGGTGGATCAGGTCGAGACAGCGTCAGCGCGGCGCTCGCACGTTGCGCAAGTACTCGCGCTCGCGCCGGCGCCGCTCCAGTTCAGCCGTTAGGCGCAAGTCGCTCTCGCCGCTTGGCGTTTCGTTGTCCGTCGATTGCTCCGCTGCGCCTTTCTCGGTGCCGGCGCCTCGCGGCCATCGACGTCGGCGCAGGCCGGGCTCGTGCCCACCGAGCGCTTCCAACGTGCGCTCGATCTCGGCGATCGGAATCTCCGGCGGCAGATCGATCTCAATCGTCGTATCTCCAACGTCGGCTGAGCTACCGGGCTCCTCGTCTGACCTCTGCGAGAACGAATCCCCGAGCGGCGTGCGCTCGCCATTCGGTGCCTCGGCCTCGACCTCCGGTTCGCTCTCGACTTCGGGCTCCGCCGCGCTGCTCGGCTCGCTCGTCTCGTGGCGGAATAGACCGAAACGCCGCTGATGCTCGGGCTCGGCCTCTGCGGCGAAGATCTCGGCGGTGCTCTCGAGCTGAACTTCGGATCCGGTCTCGGGCTCAGCCTTCGCCTCGGCGTCGGTCTCGACCTCCGGTTCGATCTCGACTTCGGGCTCCGCCTCGCTGCCCGGCTCGCGCGCCTCGTGGCGGAATAGGCCGAAACGCCGCTGATGCTCGGGTTCGGCCTCTGCGGCCGGGATCTCGGCGGTGCTCTCGGCCTCGGTCTCGGCCTCGGGCGTCTTCTCCTTGCGCCCGAAGCGATGGGAATGACCGTGATGGTCGGTCTCGGTCTCGAATTCTGTGGTTGTGGAATCGAGCGCCTCGGCCTCGACCTCCGGTTCGATCTCGGCTTCGGGCTCGGCCTCGCTGCCCGGCTCGGTCGTCTCGTGGCGGAATAGACCGNNCGAAGATCTCGGCGGTGCTCTCGAGCTGAACTTCGGATCCGGTCTCGGGCTCGGCCTCCGCCTCGGCGCTGGTCTCGACCTCCGGTTCGCTCTCGACTTCGGGCTCCGCCGCGCTGCTCGGCTCGCTCGTCTCGTGGCGGAATAGGCCGAAACGCCGCTGATGCTTGGGCTCGGCCTCTGCGGCGAAGATCTCGGCGGTGCTCTCGGTCTCGGTCTCGGTCTCGTTCTCGGCGGTCGGTATCTCCATGGAGCTTTCCGAAGCCGCTTCCGACCGGACTTCTAGTGCGGGCACAGGTGCGGCTACAACTCCACCTTCGGCGTGCAACGCAGTCGAGATCTCGGTGGCGCCTTCTTGTGCCTCGTCGATGTCCTCGGCCTCGTCGGGTTCGCTCCGCGGCTCAAACTCCGCCAGCGGCCAGTTCGCCTCGGCGGCGTCTTCCTGCCTATCGGCTTGCCAAACCAGTGGCTCGACCTGATCGAGCGCGACGGAGAGGGGCTCCGAGGTTGCTCCGGTCTCCTGCACCAGTAGAGACGCGAACGTGGGCGCTGAAGCGGGAAACTGTCGGTAGTGGCGCCTATCGCGCGCGATCGCGAGCTCGATCGAAACGACGATCAGAAAGGCTGCCGCTTCGGCTACTACGACCAGCAGCGGTCGCAAACCGGTTCGAGCCGAGATTGCGGCGACGAGAATCAGGAACACGGCTTCGAGCGTCAGTCTCGGTGTTGAGCGCGAGACCACGCCGGGACTCTTCACCGGAGGCAGCGCGTTGGGATCGATTCTCCCCGAGATCGGGCTTGGGTCGAAGTGAATGCTCGAAGGACTAAAAGCCTGCTCTGGAGCCTGTGGGCTATTCTCGGCGGAGGTCGTGTTGCTTCTCGCGCGCTCGAGCGAACGCAAGATTTCTTCGAGCTCACCGCTGAAGCGCTCGAGCAAATCGAAGGCTCGGCGTGAGCTCTCGGAGTCTCTGTCTTGCTCGGAGCGTGCGCTAGTACCGCGATCGTCGCCCGCGGAGAACTGGGACGGTATCCCGTTCTCTTTCGCCGGCTGTTTGCCCTCTTCGCTGCTTGTGTGATCCACGCGTCGCTCCGGTCGGTCGCACTGCGATTATTACCGGCGCAGTGCGTGTCCGTGCACGGAGACCGTAAATGTACCGGCAGTTACGGTCTCAGGCCGCGATCGAGTTGCCGACGTCGTAGGCGGCGATCCGGTTACGGAGCTTCTGCCGGGCACCGGCAAGAATCTGCGAGACGCGCGATTCACTGACGCCGAGGCGCGTTCCGATCTCGGCTCCCTGAAGCT
>PMXT01000026.1 GCA_003170995.1 Actinomycetota bacterium
ATGAGGTCGTTCTTGTCGTCGCGGACAACCGGCATGTTGGTCGGGATCTCGATCACGTCGAGACCGTAGATCTCGACGAACTCTTTCTCCTCGGTCTTGGCCGTCCCGGTCATGCCGGCCAACTTCTCGTAAAGACGGAAATAGTTCTGCAGCGTGATTGTTGCCTGGGTCACGTGCTCCTCGCGGATGCGCACGCCCTCCTTGGCCTCGACCGCCTGGTGCAGGCCCTCCGACCAGCGCCGGCCCTCCATGATGCGACCGGTGAACTCGTCGACGATCTTGACCTCGCCTTCCTGGATCACGTACTCGACGTCGCTGTGGTAGAGCGACTGAGCCCGCATCGCCTGGATCATGTGGTTGACGAGCTGCGAGTTCTGCGGCGCGTAGAGGTTCTCGATCCTGAGCGCCCGCTCGATCTTCTCGATCCCGGGCGGGAACGGCGAGACGGTCATGTGCTTCTCGTCGTACTCGTAGTCGGCGTCGGGCGGCGGCTCCTTGCGCAGTGGATCGGCGCGGACGCCGTGCAGCTGCTTGGCCACGCGGGCGAAGTCGTAATAGATCTTGGCCGCCGTCTCGGGCTGACCGGAGATGATCAGCGGTGTCCTGGCCTCGTCGATCAGGATCGAGTCGACCTCGTCCACGATCGCGTAGTGGTGGCCGCGCTGGACGAGCTCCTCGTGTGAGACCGCCATGTTGTCGCGCAGATAGTCGAAGCCGAACTCCGAGTTGGTGCCGTAGGTGACGTCAGCGTCGTAGGAGGCCTTGCGCTCGGCGAACGCCATCATGTTCTGGACGAAGCCGATCGTCATACCGAGGCGGTCGAAAACACCGCGGTTCCATTCGGCGTCACGCTTGGCCAGGTAGTCGTTGACGGTGACCAGGTGGGCGCCCCTGCCGGTCAAAGCGTTCAGGTAGAGCGGCAGTGTGGCAACGAAGGTCTTGCCTTCGCCGGTCTTCATCTCGGCGATGTCGCCCTCGTGCAGAACGATGCCGCCCATCAGCTGGACGTCGAACATGCGCTGGTCGGACTCGCGCCGGCGCGCCTCGCGCACCGCGGCGAAGGCCTCGGGCAGTAGGTCGTCGAGCGATTCGCCATTCTCGAGCCGCTGCCTGAACTCGACGGTCTTGGCCTTGAGCCCGGCGTCCGAGAGCTTGAGGAAATCCGGCTCGATACTGGTGATGTACTCGGCCGTGGAGCGAACTCGCTTCAGCCGCCGACCCTCGCCGACGCGCAGCAATCTCTCGAAGGATGCCCCCACCTCGGTCATGGCGAAAGGTTACAGGCGCCGCGTCAGCGCACGCCTAGAGAAGATCGACCGAGACTTCCCAGACCGACTCGTCGATGTTCTCGAGCCTCAGTAGGCAGGGCGCCGACTCCTCCAGGATCGCCTCCACCTCTGCGGTGACCAGTTGATGGCTGCCGGCGTCCAGAACGGCCGTGCGCTGGCCGTCAGGAAGCGCGAAGACAACCAGTTCCTCGCCGTCCAGTCCGGGTAGCTCAACCGTCTCGATCTCGCTCGCCACCACAACGAAGCGACCCTCGTCCACGCGCAGGGCGCGCGCCCGGTAGGGAGCCTCGAGCCGACTCTCGACCGCATCGGCTAGGACGCCAAGGTCGCTGTCGCCCTCCTGCTCCTCGACGATCAAGAGCCGCTCGGGTAGTGCGACGAAAACCGCATAGTCGCCCGCGACATTCGGCGCCAGGAGGGATACGACGACGCCGCGGGACTCCTCGGCGCCCTCGTCCTCCTGTTCGGGCCCGGCCTCGGTGTCGGCCTCAGGCGCTTCGGGCGCCGGCTCGGTTGCCGGGCTCCCGCTCTGTCCCTCGAGCTCGGCTTGCCCGGAATCGAAGTCGAGAGGTTCGTTGATTTCATCCCAATCCGCACCCGAGCTCGAGTCGAACTCTTCCCAGCGTTCGCGAAGGCCACTCGCATCAATCGTCCGCTCGATTTCGCGCTCCAGTTTCGCCCGAGCGTCGGCGAGATGCCCATGCGTCCTTCGCCTTACGCGGTCGGTAAATCGACCGCCGCCTAGGCTCTCAGCTTTTGTTGCGTCCTTGGCCCGATTGGCAACCATTTGCAGGGCGCTGTTCATTCTCAGCCCGATGGCTCCGTTTGCCCGGAGAAAGGCGACTTTCTTCAGTCTGAGCTGCTCATCGTCCATGGCGGAAACGAGCTCCTCCGCGCTTTCGGGGTGCTTGTACAGCGGCTCGTCTTTATCTTCGGGTGGCAACTCGCGCCTTTCTCTTTGCTTGCTCTCGATCAGAGCATGTTACGGCGTCGCGGTATGTGCCGGCGCCAGGCCTTCGCGATAGAGAACCGAGCTCCCAGTGTCTCGAGCCGCTGGAGTCAGAACCCGATAGTGGTGATCGGACGGCCTGCCGTCGCGGCCAGTGAGGTCGCCGGATCCGAGTCGCCGGCCCGCAGCCAGGCCATCGCCTCGTCGAATTCCTCGAAGACCCTGAGCTCGAGCTCCATAGTCATAAAAGTATTGGCGCGCTACGACGCTCAGTCAACAAAACCCGCGATCCGGTTTCCGTCCCCTACGAGCGCAGCCTCTACAACGAGCCGACCGTGATCTCCCATAGATCGTCTTCAATCCGTTCGGCACGGGCGAAGAAATCTTCCGAGGCATCCTTCCCGAGCTGCTCCAGCTCCGGCACGCTGCCGAACGACTTCCTGCCGTCCACGACCAACTCACGCTCGTCGCCTCTGACCGTGAGCTCGATCTCGTCGCCTGCCGCCTGGAAGTGCCCGATCTCGATCGCTCGTGCCGATACCGCCCAGAGGTCACCCTCCTGGCGGATGCCGTAGGCACGGTAGGGCGGCTGGATCTGCAGCTCGATCGCCTCGGCGAGTGGAGTTACGTCGCCCTCGGGAAGTTGGGAATCCATCAAGATGTCGCCGTCCTCGACGACGACGAAGCCGAGCTCGTCGGAACCTGTCAGATCGGGCGCCTCGCCGGTGATGACCAGATCCCAGTCGCCACGGATGCGTGGAACACCCGCGAAGGCGAGGCGGCCGTCATCGATATATGAGCCCGCGTAGGTCGAATCGAATGACACCGGCTCGGCGGGACGGTCGACGGCGTCCTCCTCGCCCGAGCCCGCAGTCACTCCCTCCGCCTCGCGGCGTAGCTGCTCGTGAACCGGCTCGTCGCGTCTCCAGGGCTTCTTCACGGTTGCGGCTCGATCAGTCCAAAGTTGCCGTCACGGCGACGATACACGACCGCGACTTCGCCGGCCTCGCTGTTTCGGAAGACGAAGAAATCGTGGCCGATCAGCTCGAGCTGGAGAACCGCCTCCTCGGGCGTCATCGGCTTGACCGCGAACTGCTTCGTCTTCACGATCGCCGGCTCGGGCTCGCCCGGGATGACGGGGATGCCGCGTGTACGCTCGATCGCAACGTCCCGCGCTGGTCGCGGCCCCGAGTTGCCGTGCGGGTGGTGGTTACGGCGCCTGTTCTGGTAGCGCTTGGCCTGGCGCTCGAGCTTGCTGACCAGCTCGTCGATCGAGACGCGCCAGTCGGCGGAGCTCTCGCGAGCGCGTAGGGTCGGGCCCTTCGTCCAGATCGTCGCCTCGGCGACGTGATTGTCGGCGATCGAGGGATTCTTCTCCAAGGAGAGCTCGAGCTCGACCTTGGTCGGATCGGCGAGATGGCGCTCGAGCTTGCCGAGCTTCTCCTCCGCATAACTGCGGATCGCGTCGTCCATCTCGACGTTCTTACCCTTGATCTGAAGCTGCATCAGGCGCTCCTTCGTCTCCGAGATGTGGCGGGCTCGTGACCCGTCCGATTCGTGCGCTCGTCCAGGAATGAGGACCCGCTGATCGCGTGCAACCAGGGGCGGGATGCGTCGTTCTGAGACGAGCTCAACGCGAGCGACCGCAGGCGGCCACAACTGACACCGCCTGTGTGCGTCCGGGATGGGTATCGGGTCTTCGCTTGGAGCACTGGCCGCTAGTCCGGACGGTCGCTCGTCATCACTCTCACTCTACCCTGCTCTAGCGTTCTCGAACAGCCCTCGCTAGGGCTACCACCTCGACGCGCCGGCAACCGACCTTACGAAGCGCGCTCGCGCAGGCCGAAGTGGTGGCACCGCTCGTATAGACGTCGTCGATCAGACAGATGTTGATGGGCGGCCGGGCACCTGAAAAAGTCACGAAGGCGCCCGCGACGTTTCGGCTCCGCTCGGAAAGAGCCAGACCGCGCTGGCGCCTCGGCGAGCCCACACGCTCGAGCAACGGCACGAACGGCAGTTCCCAGATGCGCGCCAGCTCGAGCGCCAGTGCTCGAGCTGGGTGGAAACCGCGACTAAGTGCTCGTTCGTGCTGCGCCGGCACGCAGGTCAGCGCCTTTACCTGCGGAGGTGGAATCGTCTCGCTGACGAGCTCGGCCAACACGGCAGCCAAGCGTCGCAGACCACGCTCCTTCCAGGCCCCGACCAGGCTTGGAACGGCGCCCGCGTAGAGAAGCGCCGAGCGGGCACTGGCGAAGGCAATTCGGCGCCCGGAGCACTCCAAGCAGCGAGCAACCGGCCAGGCAGTCGGCGCTCCGCAGCGCTCACAGAGCGGGCCGCAAAGTCGTGGTAGGCGCTCGCGGCAGCGCTCGCAAAGCTCGTTTCCGGGCTCTCCGCAGGCTGCGCAGCGCAAGGGGAAGAGAAGCTCGAGCAGGGACACAGACTCACGCTAGAGCACAGGATGTGTCGGCTTTGTGCCGACTTCGTGCCGGGTCAGACAAGGTCGAGGCGTTTGCGCATGATCTCGTCGGCAGCGCGAAGCTGCTCTCGATCGCCGATGTCGAGCCAGAACCCATCGAAGGCGAAGCCGTAGACAGGCTCGCGCGAGTACAACCAAGCGAGGAAGTTGCCGGGCTGATCGTGTGAGTTGCCCGCGGCAAGGTAATCGGCGACCAGCGCGATGTGCTCGCCGGCGAACACATAGGCGGCGGTAGCGATCAGGTCGCTCGGTGGGCGCGACGGTTTCTCGACGAAGTCGAGCACCCGTCCGTTCTCGCTCAGCACGGCGACCCCATAAAAAGAGAGGATCTGACTGCTGGGACAGCGCTGCACGGCGACGCAGCTCACTGCGGCGCCTTCGTGGATCTCCCTGCGTGAGCGCCAAAACTCGACCTGAGCGCCAAGCGAGAAGTCGAACAGGTTGTCACCGGCGACGACAAGCAGGTCCTCACCCTCAAGACCCGCCCGCTCGATCACGAGCCGTATATCGCCGATCGCTCCCAGGCGCTCCTCGTTGCAGCGCGTGCCGTCGTCGTGCACGAGCGGGCGCAAGCGGCCCGCGCGAGCTTTCGCCCAGCGCTCGAGGTCGGCAGCGAAGCGCGCATTCGAGATCACGTGCAGTTCGTCGACGTCAGCGGCCTCGTCGATCCGGTCGCAGACGTAGTCGAGCATCGGCCGGCCGGCAAGCTCGAGCAGCGCCTTCGCCGTGTCGTCGGTCAGAGGTCGCAGACGGGTCGCATACCCGGCTGCCAAGACAAGCGCCTTCATCTCTCTAGATCCTTCGCTCGACCGCGGCGTCGTCCTGCGCCGGTCTTACTACGTTCCTTCACTCCAGCTCGAGAGGTAGCGCTCCTGCTCCTCCGTCAGCCGATCGATATCGACGCCCATCGTCTCCAGCTTGAGGCGCGCGATCTCCTTGTCGATCGGCTCGGGCACGGCGTAGACCTTGTGCTCGAGCTTGCTCTTGTTCTCGACCGCGTACTCGGACGCGAGCGCCTGGTTGGCGAAGGACATATCCATCACCTGCGCGGGGTGCCCTTCGGCAGCCGAGAGGTTTACCAGGCGCCCCTCGGCGAGCAGGTAGACGCGGCGACCGTCGGCGAACTCGAACTCCTCCACGAACTGGCGAGCCTCCCGCGTGCTGCGGGCGCGCTCCCTGATCGCCGGGATGTCTATCTCGACGTTGAAGTGACCCGAATTGGCCAGGATGGCTCCGTCGCGCATGCGATCGACGTGCTCAGCGGTGATGACGCTCTTGTCGCCCGTCGCCGTTATGAAGACTTCGCCTATCTCGGCCGCACGCGCCATCGGTAGAACCTCGTAGCCATCCATGACCGCCTCGATCGCCTTCAGTGGATCGACCTCGGTGACGATCACGTGCGAGCCCATCCCCTTGGCGCGCATGGCGATCCCGCGCCCGCACCAGCCGTAGCCGGCCACGACCACCTTGCGCCCGGCCAGAAGGACGTTGGTTGCGCGCAGAACGCCGTCGATCGTCGACTGGCCCGTGCCATAGCGGTTATCGAACAGGTGCTTGGTCAGCGCCGCGTTGACGGCGATGATCGGATAGGCGAGCTTGCCCTCGGCCTCGAGCGCCTTCAGCCGGATCACGCCGGTCGTCGTCTCCTCGGTGCCGGCGATCACCTCCGAGAGCTGCTCGGGGCGCTTGCCGTGCAGGAAGCTGATCACGTCGGCGCCGTCGTCCATCGTCAGCTCGGGGTGTGTATCGCAGGCGGCCTCGATGTGGGTGTAGTAAGTCTCGTTGTCTTCGCCCTTGATCGCGTAGGTCGAGATTCCGTAGGTGTCCACGAGCGCAGCGGCGACGTCGTCCTGCGTCGAGAGCGGATTGGAGGCGCAGAGCGCAATCGAGGCGCCACCGGCCTTGAGCGTGCGCATCAGATTGGCGGTCTCGGTGGTCACGTGGAGGCAGGCCGCGATGCGCTTTCCCTCGAGCGGGCGCTCGCGTTCGAAGCGCTCGCGTATGGCCCGGAGCACCGGCATCTCCCGTTCGGCCCACTCGATCCTGCGCACACCCTCGGCGGCTTGGCCGAGATCCTTCACGTCATGGCCTACGTTGGTCAACTTGCTCCCCTTTCCGACTCGTGATCAAGTTTTTTCAGGGCCGATCGAGTGCGACTCGGCCCGGCGCTATCAGCTGTCCGCCCGCCCGTAGAGGTCTTCCAGCCGCACGATATCGTCGAGCTGCGGAGTCGAGACCTCGAACACGATCGTATCCTCGATTGCGCGCAGGCGATGAACCGTACCCGGCTCGAGGTGAAAAGCGATTCCGGGCCCGACGATCTCGCGGTTGGCCACTGGATTGCCAGCCAGGGCCAACTCAACCTCGGCGCGCCCCGACTGGAAATACCAAGCCTCGTCCTTCTGGTTGTGGAACTGCAGACTGAGCGCGTTGCCGGCACGAACGAAGAGGATCTTGCCCACGTACTGGTCGGTCTTGGCCCAGATTTGCTCCCAGCCCCACGGCTTCTCGATGCGCTCCTGCTGGAATGCGAATGCATCGAGGCCTTCGAAGTTGGGTGAGGAAAGATTCGTCATTTCAGCACTCATACCCGGGTTGGCGGGTTCCGAGTGCGCTCATTTTAGAGCCTATTCCGGTAGAGATGTGCGGCCGAGGGGGATGGGCTCTAGCCTATCCCGTTAGGAAGGCGCGGGAGCTCGACGATCGATCGCGCGCAGCCGCGAGGCGCCGCGATCTGCGTCGCGCTCTCATTTGAGCCACTCGGGATGAGCGGCCACGTACTCGTCGGCCTGTCGTAACTGCTTGGGCGTATTGACGGTCAGCCAGATCCCCTCGTAGCGGAAGGCATACAGGCGCCCCTCGCGCGCCAGCTCGGGGAAGGTCGTGCGCTCGTGGTCACCACGTTCGGGAAAACGCGCCAGCGCCTCGGGCTCGAGCACGTAGAGACCCACGTTGACCCAGTGCGGCAGGCGCGGTGCCTCCTCGCTGAACCCCGAGACGAAGCCGTCCTCGCGCAGCTCGACGAGACCGAAGGGTGAGACGAGCGGCGCTACGGTCACGGTCGCCGCTGCACCCGAAGCCCTGTGCGCCTCGTAGAGCTGCTTCAGGTCGACCTCGAGCAACTCGTCGCCGTTCATGGCGAAGATCGCGCTTTTTGTTTTCAGCTGCTCTGCCGCGAGGCGAATGCCACCGCCGCGTCCGAGTGGCTCCGGCTCCTCGACGGGAACGATCTCGACGGCGAGACCTTCGAGGTCGGCGGTGAACTCGTCTCCTTTCCCAGCCGCGCAGGCGAGCAGAACGCGCTCAACTCCCGCGTCGCGCAGGCGAACTATCTGATGGGCGACGAGCGGGCGTCCGCATACCGCTATCAGCGGCTTCGGTTTTCCCTTCGCGGCTTCGCCGAGGCGCTCGGCCTTACCACCAGCGAGGATGATCGCTTCGCGGGGTATCACTCCGGCGCCGGTTCGGAGGCTTTGGCTCCGGCTAGCGCAGAGCTGCAGTGTCCCGGTCGCCCCACGCACTCGTAAGTGAATCCGGCCGCCCTGACCCGATCGGGATCGAGAAGATTGCGACCGTCGATGATGAGAGGATTACGCATGGCGCGGCTCACCGTCTCGGAAGCTAGCTCGCGTAGCTCCTTCCATTCGGTGACGATAACGGCCGCATCGGCGCCCGTGACGGCCTCGAGCACACTGTCACAGAACTGCGCTCCGCGCAGATAGCTGTCGCGCTCGGCCATCGGATCCCAGGCNNGCCGAGATGCTTCTCGAGCTTGCCGATCACGCGCCGTTTCTGCAGCTCGTTCACCTCGATCACGCTCGAGAGAAGCTGGAAGTGGTACCCGGAGTTCCCGGCGAGTTGCTTGAGTGCGGTGACGTCCTTGGGAAAGCAACTCCCGCCGTAGCCGATACCGGCGTGCAGGAAGTGCGGCCCAATGCGCCGATCGAGTCCCATCCCCTCGGCGACCTGCTCGACGTCGGCACCGGTCACCTCACAGACGTTGGCGATCTCGTTGATGAAGCTGATCTTGGT
>PMXT01000012.1 GCA_003170995.1 Actinomycetota bacterium
GTTCGTAGCCGGGGCTACGGGCGCGCCCGAGGACAACGCAGCGGGCCGCCGAGCGCGGCCAGGCGGTTGAGTGCTTCATTTGAGACGCGCTCTAGCCGCCTATGGCCGCGTCCAGCGCCTCGTTCACCAACTGGTCGGCGAGCTGGTTGTGTTCTCGCCGCACCGCCCGGTAACTCACCTTCTCGATTCTGAAGGCGAGCCCACTCGCTTTGAGATATAGAGGCTTCAAGCCCTCGTTCTTGACCCGGTAGGCGCCCGTCATCTGGCGCACCATCAGCTCCGAGTCCGAGACGACCTCGAGCTCTTCGACACCGAGCTCCACCGCCTTCGCCAGCCCGGCGACGAGACCGCTGTACTCGGCCACGTTGTTGGTTGCGACTCCGATCGCCTGGCCGCGAGCATCCAGCACCGTTCCGTCCTCGCCTTCGAGCACGTAGCCGTAGGCGGCCGGGCCCGGGTTGCCTCGAGCGCCGCCGTCTGTGAAGAGGCGCGCCGTAATCACTGCACCGGCTCACGCAGCGCGTAGAGCTCGAAGGCGGGCTCCTCGTAGGGGTGAGACTCGCGAAGAGCGCTCACGATGTCGGCTTCCAGCTCGGACGGATAGACCGTTTCCAGACGGTACTCGGTAACACGCTGCTCCCGGCCCGCTTCTCCGACGCTCGGTTGCGTGCCTTCGCCGCCGAGAAAGGTGCCCGTCCCGGCCGTATACCAGGTGCATCGCTCGTAGCCGCCGATACGTCCGGCACCGGCGGTAAAAAGCGCCTCGCGCACGCTCTCCAGCGCCGAGCCCGGAACGAAAACGACCAACTTCCGCTTCACGAACCGCACCTTACACACGTTCCCAGCCAAACCCCCGGCCGCTTCGTGCGGCCGCGAGCTCGAGAGCCTTTCCCGGTCGAGATGTGCGACCGAGGGGGGATAAGCCGTCGATACTAGTGGGCGCAGGGTTGTGAAAGCCCACCGGTAGTGCGGAGAACAGCCCCACGGTTACTGGCGCCGCGGGGCAGCCGCTTCGGGCGTGTAGGCCTGGCGGGATAGACCCTCTGGCAGGCGCAGCGCGCCGCCGAGCGCGGCCGGACGACAGAGTGCTTCATTTGAGACGCGCTCTTAGTGAGCTTCGATCTCGGGGAAGGTGCCCGGGATGCGCGCTCGCCGCTTCCTGCTCGGCTTCGCCGCGTCGGTGAGACCTTTAACGGACTCTTTACCGCTGCGGCGATCGACGATGACCTCAACGTTCGGATTGTCTTTGTAGTACTCGACCATCCTCTCGTAGAGATCTTTCACAAGCTCGGGTGGGATCACGCAGTAGATCATCTGACTCGCATTCTACGAGGAGATAGCGACAATGCCATAGGAACGTGACTCGCCGCTCTCAGCCGAGCGAGTCGATACGGGCGACATTCGGGATTACCCGGCCGTCTTCCTCGACACGTGCGTTCCAGTTCGTGAAGGGCTGCTTCAGCTCTTGCAACTCGTGTCCGCGCTCGACCAGCCTCACCTGCTGCGTCGAATCGAGCGATATGCGGTACTGGTACCAAGATAGGTCCCAGGCGATGGTCAATACGAATTCGGCCTTCACGCCCGAGAGCGCCACGATGCTCGCGTGCGGCTCGCCCAGGCTGCGTGCGACTCCGCTGATCGTGCGCCGATAGGGGCTGGTGTTGAACACGTCCGCCGCCTCGACGACCACCAAGTCATCTTCCCCCAGCCTCCGCAAGATCGGCTCGGTCAATACCGGCTCTTCCATCTCGTGTTGGGCGATACCGAAGAGCGACGCCATCAGGCCGCGCTTCTTGCGCACCTCGGTGCGCGTCGGCGTCGTAGGAGCTCCTTCCTTCGACCAGCCGTGGTCGACCGCCTTCTCGTAGCAGAGGCGGCAAACCTCGACCAGCTCGGAGTCGCCGCTCGGCGAGAAGCGGCTGAACTGCTCGCCCATGAGCAGCCGCCGTCCGCAGATCGCGCAGGGCTTGGAGAATTCGTTGCGTGATATACGCATGGCGTCGGCCTCAGTGGCCCTGATCCTCCTCGCGTTCCTTCTTGACTTGCTCGACGATCTTCTGAGCGATGTGGGCGGGAACCTCCTCGTAGCGAACGAACTGCATGTGGTAATCGCCGCGACCGCCGGTGAGCGAGGTCAGGGACTGTGAGTAGGTGAGGATCTCGGACATCGGCACCTCGGCCTTGATCGACGTCATCCCGCCCTGGGGTTCCATTCCCTGCAGGCGCCCTCGGCGAGAGTTGAGATCGCCGTTGACAGCGCCGACGGCCTCGTCGGGCACCGTCACCTCGATCTCCATGATCGGCTCGAGAACCACTGGATCCGCCTGCTCGTAGGCCTGCTTCCAGGCCATCGAGCCGGCAATCTTGAAGGCCATCTCCGAGGAGTCGACGGTGTGGTAGCTACCGTCCACGAGGCGTACGCGGACGCCCTTCACCGGCGCCCCGGCCAGCTCGCCGCGCAACATCGCCTCCTGGATCCCCTTGTCCACCGCGGGGCGGTAGCTCTGCGGAATGACGCCGCCGACGATCTTGTCGAGGAACTCGTAACCGGCATCGGCACCGATCGGCTCTATCTCGATGTGGCAGTCGCCGAACTGCCCGCGACCGCCGGTCTGCTTCTTGTGCCGTCCCTGCG
>PMXT01000037.1 GCA_003170995.1 Actinomycetota bacterium
CGGCGCTACCGGCGCTACTGGTGCTACCGGCGCTACTGGCATCCAAGGTATCCAGGGTCCAGTTGGAGTAACCGGCGCCACCGGAGCCACTGGTGCTACCGGAGCAGCCGGCACGAACGGAACCGATGGAACCGCCAGTCCTGCCGTCAAGATTCAGACACGCCCGCAGACGAAGATCGCCAAGGCGACGATCTCCGCCATTGATCGCACGGCGAAGTTCTGGTTCTCGGGCTCCGGCGGTAAGGGGAAGCTCAGCTTCCAGTGCAAGCTGGACAACCGGAAGTACAAGTCCTGTCGCTCCAGCAAGACCTACAAGAGCCTGAAGAGTGGCAAGCACGTCTTCCGCGTGCGGGCCAAGGACGCCAGCGGCAAGCTCGATCGAACTCCCGCGACGAGGAAGTTCAAGATCTAGCGGCGTCAGCAGCCTGCCGCAACTCGGCGAGCGTCTCGTCCCGGCCGGTTGGCCGGGACGGGCGCGCTCGCGTACGGGCTCGTGCTTGTCTCGCAGCGTGGGATCACGAATCGGCTGGGGCAGAGGCGATCTGTCGCGCCGCGTGCTAGCCGATCTCTGCGGCGGCGCCAGCGCGGAACGGGTCGTAGGGGCGCTTGCCGGCGGCGATCTCCTGATTGAGCGCGAGCAGGCGGGCATTGGTCTGGTCGGGGTCGGCGGCGATCGAGCGGGGCCAGCCATAGGCGGCGCAGACGGCCTCGTCGAGCTTGTGCTGCAGAGCGGCGAGATCGGCGTAGGCACCGTCGTCCACCTCGTTGTAGAGACGGGTCAGCCCGATCTGGCGCTCGAGGCAGATCTCCTGGCGGCGGGCGACGATCTTGCGAGCGAGCTCGGCGATCTCCTCGCGCCGGGCGTCCGTGACCGGGTCGGGCCAGGGGAAGGTCTCGAATGCGGAGGTGGGCGTGTAGCGGATGCGATCTTCGAGCGTCGACGATTGCGCTCGCGCCCAGTGAAGGTGGGTACCGGACGATAGGAGTCCGATGGCGAAGTCGTCATCAAGGGCAAAGGCATTGCAGCCATCGCTCGGAACGATGTCTTTTGAAGCCCAACAGAACAAGATCCGCTTTCCTACGCGTGTTCCGATGATGAACCGGCTTTTGTTTTCGATTGCCGATCGCAAGACAGGTCTTGGCCAAAGGAACTGCCACCAGCGTGGATTTCGCGAGTACGAGCGACTTTCTTCGCGAAAGTGCTTCGCCTGTGAACGGACGAGTTCCAAGGCTTCTGGGTACTCGGCGGCATCCTCAAGGGTAAGGAGCGCGAAATCGACTATGTAACGACTAGCTCTCTGATCAGGTCGATTCGCTATGTCCTCGGCAGATAGGAAGGGTCGCACAACGGTTGGATAGCTCTTTCGAAGAGTTACGTTGGGCTCATCTACGAAGTAGTTCGCACCCGGGATATAACCCTGGAAAGCGATACCGTGGTTCGTGGATAACGCGTCAGCATTCTCTGGGTTTGTCCCCGTAGTCAGAGCAGCGCTAATCGCGGCGACCTCTTCCCCATCGAGCATCCGCCTCTCGCTTCTGGGTGGCTCGCCCTTAATCCAGTTCACGATGCTGACATCAACGGCCGCCTCGCCGGGCCAGTCTTGTGTCGATACGGCGGCCGTAATGGCTCCGCCGTTTTCAAGGATGTACTGGAGGCTTACTCGTCGCGCCCTGTTCTGACTGATCGAGTTCGTCCCAACAAGGCCGGCGCGTTTTCCGCTTTCGAGCTGGTCGTGCGCCTTCCGGAACCAGTAGACGCAGTAGTCCTTGACGCCGATGCCAAACTCGCCCTTGAGCCACTCCACGTAGTCGCCCCCGAGCACTCGGCGCAGGTGCCGGTCGCCATGGAACGGCGGGTTGCCGATGATCGCATCCGCCCGCGGCCACGGAACTCGCAGCGCGTCGCCGATCTGGATTCCCGACAGGTCGGCGAGCGGCAGCGTGCTCTCCGGTAGGTCTAGCTCGTCCACGGCCAGCTTGTGGCCCATCCAGAGCGTCACCCGTGCCAGCGCCACGGCGAAGCTCTCGATCTCGATTCCCTTCATGTTCGAGAGCGGGAAGTGGAGGCTGAGCGAGCCCTGCTCCTTCAGGCCCGCCTTGCGCCTCAGCTCGACCTCGCGCTCGTGCAGGCGTTGCTCGAGCCGGCGCAGCTCGCGGTAGGCGACGTAGAGGAAGTTGCCCGAGCCGCAGGCCGGGTCGAGCACGACGTAGTTGAGCAGGTCGTTCTGGGCGGCGACGGCCTCGGCGTGGGTGGTCAGGTTCTCGATCCGCTCGCGCCAGGGCTCGACGATCGTCGGCTGCACGACCTTCTGGATGTCGGCCTCGTGCGTGTAGTGCGCGCTCAGCCGCCACTGCTGGTCGTGCCCGAGCCCGCCCTCGAGCAGCGAGCCGAAGATCGAGGGCTGAACGTCGCGCCACTGGAACTGGGCCGCGTCGCGCAGGTGCTTCAGCTCATCGACGTTCAGGTGCACGCGCGCCGGGCTCTCGAACAGGCCGCCGTTCGCGTACGGCGTGCCGGCGTAGAGGCCGTGCTCGGGGCGCTCGCCGGGCTTGTTCAGCCATTCGAACAGCTGGCCCAGCTCGTCCGCGCTGGAGTGGTGCGGCTGGGCGATCAGCTCGTCGAGGATGCGCATGAAGCCGTGCTCGGGGATCTGGCCGAGATCCTCGGCGAACAGGCACCAGACGCTTTGCAGCAGGAAGTCGCGCAGAACGTCGGGGTCGGCGGCGCGGCGGCTCGTCAACTGCTCGTAGAGATCGACGAGATGGACGACCGCCTCGCGCGTGAGGGCGGCCTGGCCGCCGGCGAAGACGGGCTCGCGCCCGGCCAGGAAGAGCAGCGTGTCGTACTGGTCGGGCAGGTCGATCAGGTCGAGCACGACCCGCGGCGCCCCTGGATACGAGCCGGGCTCCCAGATCTCCAGCTTGCTGAAGGCGCAGAGGACGACGTAGGGGGTAGCGGGCGTGTTCGTCTCGGAGTCGGCCGACTCGCGCCAGTAGCGGAGCGCCTGCTCGCGGTGCTTCGCGAGCCGCTTCGCCTCGCCCGGCGCCTTCATCTCGATCAGGCAGACGCGAGGCCACATGAGATCTACGAATCGACCTGCCTGGTGCTTCTCGAAGTGCGCGACCTCGGAGCGATCCGTCCCGTAGCAGGCGAAAAGCTCGTTCAGGTAGGTCTGAGCCTCGGAGCGTTCCGAACCTTCGTAGACACTCCAGCGTGCCGCGAAGGCGGTTAGCGCCGACCGGATCTCCTCGCCGGTTAGCACGACGGCTAGGGCAGAATCAGTGCTTCGTTGGGATCGATCGAGAGCTGGTCGTTCGGAACGGCGAAGTAGGTCTGCTGCATCAGCCGGCGCCCGAGCTCTTCCAACTCCCGCTCGGTCTGCTTCAGGGCAGTGACCAGGTGCGGCTCGGCCCCGTCGCTCTCGATGCTCGCGGCCGCTCGCTCGGCGCGCTTTCTCGCCTCCGAGATGAAGAGCAGCGTCTTCTCGATCTCGGCGAAGTGCTCCTCGTTCATAAAGGCGATGGTACCCGCGAACACGGACGAAGGGCAACGAGCTTCGAGCCGCGATCGTGACGTCTTTGTGACGACCTACGGCGCTCACGTTTGCTCTTCGAAGCGGGTGTCTGCGGGACACGGGCTCTATCCGCTTTACTTCTCGATCAATGGATACTCCCCGCGAGCCCGCGCCGATTTACTTTCCAGCCGAGGACCCCGAGCTTCCGGTAAGGCGGAAGTCCTGCGTCAGGCGCATCGTGTTCCTGCTCCTGATCGGTTTCGGCGTAATCCTCTCGATCTCTCTCATTCCACTCGGTAACAGTGTCGAGATCAATGCCAAGGGCATAGGCCCGCTCGATATCGGGCGGGCAACCAAGCATGAGATGCAGAAGTGGGCCACCGGCTCGAGCTCGTCCTGGCTCACGCAGAAGGGCAATCCTCCCGTCCACTTCAAAGGCCAGCTCTGGCAATACAGGTGCAGCGGCCAGAGCACCGTTTCCGGTGCGACCTGCCGCACGCTCTTCGGGCTCAGGAACGGGCGCGTAGTGACGGTCGAGACCAACAGTCCGCAGGTCCGTACCGCCGTCGGCACGCGCGCCGGTAGGTCTCTCGCCTCGACGATCAACGAACAGGGCACGTGGTCGGGCTGGGGGGCCAAGTGCCCGCGCGTCATCCTGCCGTCGCCGAAGGGCGTCACCTTCCTCGCCTTGGTCTCCAGAGACGCCGCCCATCCGAAGGGCTTCGTCTCGAACCTCTACCTGAGCGTGACGCCATCCTCGTTCTCCTACTGCGCCAAGTAGGCGCGCGTCTCGCGACCGAGGCCATGAAAGCGCGCTAGTGTCACGCCATCTCTCGAGGAATTGGAGCGGCGATTAGCGGTCTCGACGGACATCAGCTCTTCCAGGCGCTCTCCTCCGGGCTGCACAGGGTCCAGCGCAAGCAGGACTACCTGAACCGGATCAACGTCTTTCCGGTGCCCGACGGCGACACCGGCACGAACATCGTCGTCACGCTTTCGTATGCGCTCGAGTCGGCGCAAGTCTCGGAGTCGGCGGGGGAGACCATGTCCTCGATCGCCGACGCCGCGCTGGTCGGGGCGCGCGGCAACTCGGGCATCATCTTCGCCCAGTTTCTGAGCGGACTCTCCGAGGTGTTTCGCGGTGCGCCGAGGGTCGCCGAGGAGCACTTCGTTCACGCGGTCGAGAACGCCCACCGGCGCGCCTACGAGGCGGTCAGCCGGCCCAAGGAGGGGACGATCCTCTCGGTCATGCATGCCTGGTCAGAGGCGCTCCATCGCGAGGTCGATTCGGCGCAGTCGCTCGCGGAGCTGTTGCGAAAGGCCGGGCCGGCGCTCGCCGACGCGCTCGAGAAGACGCGCGACATGCTTCCTCAGCTGAAGGCCGCCGGCGTCGTCGATGCCGGTGCCAGCGGCTTCGTCGAGTTCGTCGCCGGGGCCGAGCGCTTCATCGGCGGAAAGGCCGCGGTGCCGTTCCTGTCTCGCATAGGTGCCAGGCGCCGGCTCTCTCTGAACGACACGGTCGATCTGCACGGAGGCGGCGAGATCCGCTTTCGCTACTGCACCGAGGCTCTCATCTCGGGCGAGGCGATCGACCGCGAAGCACTCCGGCACACGCTCGCCCCGCTCGGCGACAGCCTGATCGTCGCCGGCGGCGACGAGCAGGTGCGTATTCACATCCACACCGATCAGCCGGCCCAGGTGTTCGCCTCGCTGACCGCGTCCGGCCGGGTCGCTCAGCAGAAGGTCGACGACATGCGCCTGCAGTACGAGGTTGCCCACGAGCGTAAGTACCCGATCGCGATTGTCACCGACTCGACCTGCGACCTGCCGCAGGAGTTACTTGACCGCTACCAGATCCAGGTCGTGCCGCTGCACATCATCGCCGGCGAGAGCGAGTACCTGGACAAGCTGACGATCGACTCGGAGCAGTTCTTCGATCTGGCCGATCGCTCGCCGCAGTTCCCGACCTCGTCGCAGCCCTCGAGCGGCCTTTTCACCCGCATCTTCTCCTACCTGTCCACCTACTACGACTCGATCATCGCCATTCACGTTTCCTCGCAGATAAGCGGGACGGCGAGCACGGGCACACAGGCGGCGCGGTCGCTTGTGGGCGCGAAGAGGATCTCGGTGATCGACTCTCGCCAGATCTCCGGCACGCTCGGCCTGGTCGTTCTCCGCGCGGCCGAGGCGGTCGCCGCGGGCAAGAGCCACGACGAGGTCGTGAGCGAGGTCGAGAGCTACATTCGCAAGGCTGAGCTTCTGGTCAGCGTGCGTACGCTCGAATACTTCGTCAAGGGAGGACGGGTCAAGCCCGTGGCGGGAGCGCTCGGCAAGGTGCTCAATCTGAAGCCGATCATCTCGCTCGATGCCGAGGGCACGCCGATCCGCTTTGGCAAGGCCTTCAGCGAGCGCCGGAACGTTGCCAAGATTGCCGCCATGGTCGCGCGCCGTCACGCCGACAGCCCGCTTCGCTGCTATGCGGTCGTGCACGGTCACGATCTCGAGGCCGCGCGCGAGCTCACTACGAAGCTCGAGGATGCGCTTGGCTTTCCGCCGCTCTTCGTCGGGGAGATCTCTCCGGTGCTAGCCCTGCATGCCGGCCGCGGGACGACCGCTGTCGCCACGATGCAGGAGTAGCGGGCGCCGGATCGGCGCTTCGTCGAGCGGCGGTATCCCGCTCACGAAGAGCAGCAGCTTCCCGAGCGGTGGTGAGTACACGCACGGGCCCCACCGGTATGCGGGCACCGAAAATGCTCGGGCGGCCCGTCCGAGCCGCCCGAGCTACGTTCGAATGAATCAGGCTTCGTCGTCGATCGAGAAGCCGTCTCGTTTTACTACGACGATGCTTTCTTCAGCGCAGGGAACTTCAGCACACGCGTACCGATGAGACCGAGCAGCAGCGCGAGGCCGCCGAATAGTTCCATCCAGGCACCGCTGCCCATCGTGCCGAACGAGCCGAAGGCATCATGGATGCCCTCAGCCATCACCAGGCCGGCGGTGATGCCGGAGACGATGAGTGCGAGGTCGGCAAGGAGACTGCTTCGCGAGTTGACGGCTGCGGCGATAAGGAGCGCGCTGGCGATCGCGAGCAGGAGCATGAGCAGGCCGAGCGCGTGTCCCGATGGCGATGCCTTCCAGTAGTCCAAACCGGACTTGTCCACGACCTCCGACCAGATTCCGATAACGATCAGCAGGAGACCGATCGCAGCCACGGCGGTCGCCGGGTTGACGCCCGGCGCTTTCGCGTCCGATTGTTTGCGAGCCGCGAAGTGGGCGACTCCCGCGCCGAGCGGAATCAATCCCGCGCAGATGCCCAACCAGGCACCCGTGCCGAGTTGGTCAAGGTTCCTGAAAGCGGCGGTCGCCGGAATAAAGAGGAAGAATCCGAACGCCGCCGCACCGGCTGTCGCCGCCACCAGGTCGAGATCGGCAGCGCCGAGTAGCGACGCGACCAGGCAGCAGGCGGCAAGCCCGAGAGCGATGATTCCCACAGCCATGATCGTGCCGTCGTCCGCGTACTTGATAGTTACTCCGCCCGTAAACTTCGTGTCCACGTAGCCGATCCAGAGTGCGCTCAGTCCGAGCACGACACCGACAGCCGCGACTAGCTCACCAATCTTGCGTTTCCCCAGTTCCATTAGCTCCTTCTCCCTTTTTTTTGAACACACCATCCGCATGACGCGAGACGATTATCTCGGCTGCGCGCTTCGGATACAAGCTCTCGCTTCGGCGTCACTACTGGGCGCGCGGCTAGACGGCAGGGTGCTGGCGAGCGTCTCTCGCCCTACGAGGGAGCCACGCCGCACCCGAGCGAGGCGTCTCGACCGCTCTCGAATCCCCGGAAGCGGGTAGAGACCTGATGGAATAGGCTCCTGAAGAAGGAGGCGAATCACCAGCGCTCGTACTACCGTGTGTGTACGCAACCGGTTATTGATCTCGGACCTCTCACAATGACGCGACAGTCCTTTCACACGATCTCCGTAGGCGGCCTCCGGCAATGCCGTCGCTGAGTCCGGAAGAGCGCCGGCTGAGGCGCGAGGCGAAGCGCAGGCATGTCCGCCGCCGGCGTATCGGCGCTCTCACCTCCCTTGTGCTGGTCGCGCTCGGTTTCGTCGCCGGGCTTGCCATCAGCGGTGCCTGGGCCGGACGCGGTGCCGCCGCGGCCGATTCAACCGCGACCGGAACGACGGGCACGACAGGTACCACAACGACCGAGGCGACCACTCGCGCCACCACGACGACGCCGAAGAAGAAGCCGCGCGGACGGCTCGGAAGCGGTCGGGCGGTCACTCTCGCCTTCGGCGGTGACGTTCACTTCGAGGGCGTAGTGCGCTCGAAGCTCGATGCGAACCCGGCTTCGGTGTTCGCTCCGATCGCGCCCGTGCTCAAGAAGGCCGACCTCGCGATGGTCAATCTCGAGACCACGGTCAGCTACCGAGGCGCACCGACGCCGGGAAAGACCTACACCTTCCGCGCTCCGCCCTCGGCCTTTCAGGCTCTCAAGGCGGGCGGCGTCGACGTGGCGACCGTCGCCAACAACCACGGCATCGACTACGGCATGACAGCGTTCCTCGACACCCTTCGCTACGCCAAGCGCTACCACTTCCCGCTCGTCGGCGGCGGTCACAACGCCGCCCAGGCTTACGCGCCCTACAAGGTCACGATCAAGGGCCAGCGGATCGCGATCCTCGGTGCGAGCCAGGTGATCGACTCGAACCTGATCTCGTCCTGGACGGCCGGGGCGGGCAAGCCCGGAATCGCCTCGGCCTACGAGGTCGGGCGTCTCACCGCCGCAGTCAAATCCGCGCGCAAGGTTTCCGACACCGTCGTCGTCTATATCCACTTCGGCACCGAACTGATGAGTTGTCCGACGAGTGCGCAGTACGACATCACGCGCAAGCTGATCGCCGCCGGCGCCGACATCGTCGTCGGTTCGCATGCTCACCGGCTGCAGGGAGCCGGCCGGCGAGGGAGGGCGTTCGTTGACTACGGACTCGGCAACTTCGTCTGGTACTCGCAGAACAGCATCGAGAGCACTACCACGGGCGTACTCAAGGTGGTCGTCACCGGCCGCCGCATCGACGGCTACAAGTGGGTGCCGGCGAAAATCGTTGGTGGCTCGCCGACGCCGCTGGGCGGAAGCTACCGCAGTGCCGCGCTTGCGAGTTGGCGCGGGTTGCGTAGTTGCACGAATCTGAGCCGCTGACCGAAATCCGACTCTAGGTTCGGCGCTCGGAAGGACCGAGGGCACTTCTTTTCGCCGCCCGCCACCAAAGAGAGCCAAGCGGAATGACGACCCGTCGACCGGGTGTGACCTATTTCTCGGAGTAACGGGCGCTTCGCTAATCCACCCTCCTCCCCCCACCCTCCCACGGGGCGGAACACGGTATCGGCCCTTCGAGCGAAAAACCACCCGTAAATGCAACAAAACCGCGCCAATCGCCTGAGCCCGGCGCGTGCTCGTTCGAGTTCGCCGCAACTGCGGCCACGCGCCGCTCCGGTCGCTCCGGTATACAACGAGGCACAGATGCGCCTCTACAGCACCCTGCAACGCAAGCTCGTCGAGCTATCGCCTCCACCGGCCAAGATCGGCATCTACGTCTGCGGCCCGACCGTCTACCAGCGCATCCACGTCGGTAACGCGCGTCCGTATGTCATCTTCATCTGGCTCAGGAACTGGTTGCTGAAGCGCGGCTACGAGGTCAAGCTCGTCTCCAACATCACCGACGTCAACGACAGGATCTACGAGGCGGCGCCCGGTCACAGCGCCGAGCTGGCCGAGCAGACCTCGCGCTGGTACATCGAGGACACCGATCGCCTCGGTCTTGGGCGTCCCGACGCCGAGCCCAGGGCGACCGAGACGATGGGGGAGATCATCGCCCTGATCGCCGAACTGGTTTCGGGCGGCCACGCCTACGAGGCGCAGGGGGACGTCTATTTCCGGGTCGGGCAGTACGGCGACTACGGCCAGCTCTCGCGCCAGAAGCCCGACCAGATGGAAGACCAGGAGCCAAATCCGCGCAAAGAGGATCCGCGCGACTTCGCTCTCTGGAAGGCGACCAAGCCCGACGAGGACACCTCCTGGGAGTCGCCCTGGGGCCTCGGTCGCCCGGGCTGGCACATCGAGTGCTCGGCGATGGCGGCGCGCGAGCTGGGACCGGCCTTCGAGATCCACGGCGGCGGGCTCGATCTCGTCTTCCCGCATCACGAGAACGAGCTGGCTCAGTCGCGCGCGACCGGGCAGGAGTTCGCGCACATCTGGATGCACAACGGCCTACTGCGCCTGACCGGCGAGAAGATGTCGAAGTCGCTCGGCAACATCCAGACGCTNNCACTGGCGCAGCCCGATCGACTTCTCGCCCGAGACGATGGAGGCGGCGCGGCTACAAGCCAAAGGAATAAGGAACGCCTTTATTCGCGCAGGAGATAGAGCAGGAGCCTTCCGGCGAGATGAGCCGTTACCGACGGTTCTTGAGCAAGTGCTAGATGAAGACTTCAACACTCCTGCAGCTCTCGCGCTGATGCACCAGTGGCTTGATCGAGGCCGTGTCGATTTGGTGTATCCAGTTCTGCGGATTTTTGGTTTGGAGTCACTGGCGGACAAGGACATCGCTCCGCCGGAAGTCGAGGAATTGGCACGGAAGAGATTCGAAGCCCGTTCTGCGCGCCACTTCGAGGAGGCCGATTGGCTACGCGCCGAGATCGAAGTGGCGGGCTGGGAGGTCAGAGACATCTCCGACGACCCCGGCTACCAGCTCGTCAGGAAGGACTGAAGTGACGCACCGCGAGCTCCTCTACGGTCGAAACGCGGTACGCGAGGCGGCTCGCGGGCCCCGGCAGGTGCTCGAGTTGTGGGTGAGCGAGCGCGCCGCCGAGTGCGAGCTCTGGCTGACGGAGCCGGAAGCTCCGCGCGCGCACGTGAAGAGCGAGCACGAGCTCTCGCAGGCGGCGCAGACGCGCGAGCACCAGGGCCTCGTCGCCTGGGTCGAGCCCTACCGCTACGCCGACGCCTACGAGCTGGCCCGAGCCGACGTGCCGCTGCTCGCCTGTCTCGACCAGGTCACCAATCCGCGCAACCTGGGTGCCGTTGCCCGCGCGGCGGCGGGCGCAGGCGCGACCGGCATTGTTGTTCCGGCGCACGGCTCGGCGCAGGTTACTGCCGACGTCTGCCGCGCCTCGGCCGGGGCGGTCGAGCAGATTCCGATCGCCGTCGTCACCAACCTCGCCCGCTACCTCGAGGAGATCAAGCGCGACGATCTCTGGATCTACGCTGCCGACGGCCGGGCCGAGATGTCTTACTGGCAAGCCGATCTCTCGGGTGGGGTTGCGCTCGTTTTCGGAGCCGAGAAGAAGGGATTGCGCCCGCTCGTGCGCCGTCGCTGCGACGACGCACTTGCGATCCCGCTGGTCGGTGAGGTCGAGTCGCTCAACGTCGGCGTGGCGGCGGCTCTCCTTCTCTACGAGGCCAGGCGCCAGAGAGATGGCTAGGAAGAAGAAGAACCCGGGCGCCGTCCCGC
>PMXT01000006.1 GCA_003170995.1 Actinomycetota bacterium
GGTGGACCGGCAGGCGGCATCCCATGGGTCCCGGGTCGCTCTCCAGCGTTGCCCGGAGATTGGCCACCGCCTGCCGGCCCGTTTCCGCTCATCGTTCAGCTTCGAGCAAGCACGTAGCCCTCTGGCGTCTTGAGGACGCGGCCTTGAGCGACGAGCTGGGCGAGCGCTTCGTAGAGCGACTTGTTGCGCAAGCGGCAAGCGTCGCGCAGGGCGGAGATGGAGGTTGGTCCGCCGCTCTGGACAAGCGCCTGCTCGACGCGCTCGATGGTAGAGGCCGGAGTTGGCTCGACTGCGCGTTGCGTCTCGGCGATCGCGAGGGCGAGCGCATGCCCGTTCTCGACGAGCGCGAGAGGGATGCCGTTCCTCGACGGAGCTGCGCGGTGCTCGATGCTCAAGGTGAGGCTGTCCCCGGCGCGGCGCAAGTAGAGGTTGGAGTCGCCCCAGGCGTGGAATTCGGAGGAGCCGCGCAGGGCCTGGCCGGCGCGGGCCCGCGAGGCGCCTTTCTTGGCGTGGTGGACCACGGCCACGGCGAGAGAGTGGGCTCGCTGCAGCTCGCGCAGCCAGGCCAGGAGCGGGGCCACCTCGCCGGAGACGTTCTCGTCGATGCGATGCAGCCGGACGAAAGGATCGAGGACGAGGAGCCTGGGCGCGAGCCGTTCGACGGCATCGGCGAGCAGGCGGCGATCGGCCTCGAGGTCGAGGCGCAGGGTGGGCGCGGTGATGACCTGGACGTCGAGAGCGTCGAGCGAAAGGCGCGCGGCGGCGCAGATTCCCTCGAGCCGCTCGCGCACGACGTGGAGCGCGTCCTCGGCGGCGAAGAGGAGGACGCGGCCCGCTCGCGGCACCGCGAAGCGGCGCAGGCAGGGCGCTCCGGAGGCGACGGCGACGGCCATGTCGAGGGCGAGGAAGCTCTTGCAGCACTTGGGCTCGCCCCCGACGATGCCGACCGCCTGATCGGCCCACAGGCCCTCGATGAGCCATTTGTGCTCTTCGGGGCAGACGGGGAGCGCGTGCGCCGGTTTGGTCGGCAGCTGTGTCATCGCCGGCTCCCTGCGGCGCGCTTGGGTGTCTGCTGCGGGACGGCGAAGACCTCGAAGAAGAGCTTCTCGTCGAGGACGCAGCCGTCGCGCTCGAGGCCGGCTTGCAAGATATCGTCGGCGCTTTGCATGAGCACACGGAGGTTTCCGGTGGCGTGATCGACCAGGGCAGACATCAGCTCGTCGGTCATGAGCTTGGGGTTGCCGGCGGCGGCGAGGCTGTGCTTGAGGCAGGCGAGCAGCTCCTCGCGGGAGGATTCCTCGAGCGGGAGGCGGACCCTGAGGCGGCTCTTGATGGGGAGCATGTCGGGCTCGNNGAGGCGCAGCTCGCTGACGGCGGCGCTCTTGAGCTCCTGGGCCTCGTCGATGAGCAGCACCGGCCGGAAGAGCGCGCTCTCGACGTGGGCGACCCACCGCTCGCGCAATACCTTCGAGCAGGCCCAGCGATTATGAGGCGTGAGCGGGACCGAGAAGAGATGGCCGAGCTCGCGGTAGAGGTCGGGCACGCTGCACTGCGGCCGGACCATGGTGCCGACGACGACGTCGGGCAGGCCCGTCAGGCGCTTCTCCAAGAGGCGCAGCGCTGCGGACTTGCCGATGCCGCAGGTGCCCAGGACGGCGGCGAAGCCGCCCTCGCGCACCAGGTGCTCGACACGGGTGGAGAAGCTCTCGATGCGCGGGGTGGAGAGCAGCGCCTCGACGGGGACCTCGGGAGCGAAGGGGTTCCATTTGAGCGCGTAGGGGGCCAAGAGCTGGCGGTTCATTGATCGTCCTCCTTCTTGGGCAGATAGGCGGGGGGAAGCCCGGTCGCCTTGTAGCGGTCGAGCAGCGATTGCATCAGCGGCGGAATCGCCGGCGCGTCAGGAGTGACGGGCAGGCTCGGCGCAGGCGGGGTCACGGCGCGACGCTGGGCATCGGCATTCTTGGACTTGTCGAGCGGAAAGAGGGGCGCGAGGACGACGCCGCGCACCTCGTCCCAGAGCCAGGCGCGCGCGAGGTCCCACCTCGCGTAGCGCACGGCGACGCGCTTGAGGTGCCTGAAGCGCGCGGGGATCTCGAAGCGGATCCCCTCGATGCTCACCGTCCCGTCGGAGAGGCGCTGGGTGCGCCGCTCGACCTTCGTGAAGCGCAGGCGCAGCTCGTCGCTCGATGGGCAGGCGCGGCCGAGGTCCTCGCCTTTGACCCAGCGATCGAGCGGCGACGCTCCGATCTCGGAGTGGACCTTGCGGTTGTATTCCATCTCGACCCACGCCTGGGTCGCCTCGTTGAGCGCAGAAAGGCTCAGGTCGCGCACGCGCTCGAGCATGGCGACGAGCCTTCCCTCGACGGGGCCCCAGAACGCCTCTTGCTTGCCGTTTTGATAAGGCGAATACGGGAGCGTGGTCTCGTGCAGGACGCTGCAATCGGACAGGCCCTGCTCGGTCTCGTCGGCGGTCATCGCCCCGCCGTTGTCGGTCAGCAGCGCACGCGGCAATCCCCTTTTCTGGAATGCCTGGCAGAGCGCATGGATCAAATCCTCGGCCGACTCGGAGTAGTACCACTGCAAGTGGCAGCACAGCCGCGAGTA
>PMXT01000092.1 GCA_003170995.1 Actinomycetota bacterium
CGATGTTGCAGCCGTCGGTGGTCGAGCAGGTGAGGGCGACCTGCCCCGGCTCGGAGCCGACGAGCGCCGCTATCTGCGCCCGCACCCGGTCGCGCAGCTGCATGACCTCCGCAAAGAAATCCGGCCCCGAGCGCCCAAGCTCGAGATCGCGCCTCTGCCTCTCCTCCATCGCCTCGATCGTGGCGCGGGCGAGCGGCCCGAAAGTGCCGGCGTTCAGATAGCCGAAGCGTTCGAAGACTGGAAACTGGGCACGTGCTTGAGCGAAGTCCATCACCGAGACGATAACCGCCCCTCGACACGTCGCGCGACTATGTAAGAATCAGCCGGTGCGCCGCGCCGCTCTTCTGCTCGCCGTCTCGATATTGATCGCCGGCTGCGGCGGGAAGAATGGCGATCCGGCGCGGCAGACGGTCACGCCGCCACGACCGAGCACGGCGCCGCTCGATCCCGAGCACATGCGTTCCTTGCCGACGCAGGGGCTCGTCGTTCCTCGCAAGCACGACCTCCTGCTCGTAGGGCTGAACGGGAAGCCGTATGGGCGCCTCGTCGGGTTCAAGCTCCCCACAAAAGGGACGCGCAGCCAAGAGCGGATCGACGATCTGTACTCGCTGGCCGCCGACTCCGTTCTCGTAGCGAGCCCAAACGGACGTCGCTACCTGCTCGGTGGCTCTCCTGTCCACCTAAAGCCGATGCTCAAGCCAAAGCTCGCGCTTGAGAATGGATACGCGCTGATCGGCCCGTTCGCCGGAGCGCCAGATGACGCGGACCCACTCTTTTCGCTCGTGCGCGGTCGGAAAACCGTCGTTAGGAAGCACAAGTTCCCTCAACTGCTCCCCGCGGGACAACTCATCCAGATCGACCGTTTCGTCGGCGGGAAGTACATGGTCGTGGACTTTCGAAGCGGTAGTACGTGGACTTTGCCGGAGGATTGCGCTCCATCATCGGTGCGCGGAGGCGTCCTGCTCGCGGTTTGTTCAGCTGATGGACCGAAAGCAAAGCTTGCCTATGGTGCCGTCACGTACTTCAGCCGACACGGCGAGACCAAGCACCTCGCCCCGGTACCGCTTCCGATGACGGGTGGGCCGATCGTGTCGGCGCAGCTTTCCCCGAACGGGCAGCATCTGCTCGTCGACCTTGCGTCTGGCTGCGGCCCCGGTTACTCCTATATCTTCTCAGCGGAGCGGGGTACGGGACGAGCTATCACCGGTGAGCGAGCGGGCAAGACACAGGCTCTTAATTCCGAATCTCTCGGTTGGTCTAGCAACGACCGAGCGGTGTTCCGCTTGATCCGCCCTTCGAATTGCGAAACGCCCGGACGCGCAGGCATCTATCTAGTTGATCCAACAACGTTCAAACGAACATTCGTCTACCCGGAGCCTTCGCGAGATTGGGTCAGGTCCCCGATGTGGAACCCGGCCCCGCCGCCTACCCGACCCTGAGCTCGATTGGAGCGTGATCGGAGAGGACTCCGGACGCGGTCGTGCGCTCGGCCTCGCGCCAGAGCTCGAGCGGGCTCGCCTCGCCACCACGAACGAGAATGTGGTCGATGCGCGGGCCCGGCGGCGAGAAGCCGGGCAGCTCGGGTAGCTGGCTCGGGCGCAGGTTGAAGTCACCGGCAAGGACGAGCGCTTCGCCAGGTTGAACGAGCGACTCTGCGAAGGCAAGTGCGCGCAAAGTCTCACCGGCGCAGATCTCGGGGTGGCGGGGCTCGCTCGAGGTGTGCAGGTTGGCGATCACCATCCCTTCGAGGCGTACGGCCTCGCAAATCCGGCGCTCGCGCCGACTGCGGCTGATCGTCGTCCAGCGCTCCTCGAGTGGGACGAGGCGGGGATGAAGCAGGATCGCGTTGGCCTGTCCCGAGACGGCCGAGCGGAAGAAGCCCTGGTCGAGCCGCGTGATCCAGCCGCCCAGCCGAGGAGGGAACCAGACCCGGCGCGCGCTTCGCCAGATCGCTGTCATGCCGCTCCAGACCTCGAGCTGGGGACAGCCCCAGAGCGGAACCTCCTGTAGGCAGACGACATCGGGACGGTCGGATGAGACCAGGCGTACCGCCTCTTCGAGGTGACTGCGACGGCCTCGCGGCGAGGTCATGCCGTGGTAGAGGTTCCAAGAGCGAACGAGCATCACCATCGAGTGTACGACGCCGCGGCGTCAGGAGAGTGCCTGACGAAACGAAGCGCTCGACCGTCTGGCCGCGCTCGACGGCGCGATGTTCTTCCGGCACGAAGTCGACACTTTTCCGTGCGCTTTTTCTCGATACCGTTCTCCGCCCCGTGGGAGGGTGGGGGATGGTGGGTGGGCAAAGAGGCGCCCGTACCCAGAGCCGGCGCTTCGCGGCACGATGTGTTGTCGTTAGGGCCGATCCCGCTAGGCCTACACGCCCGAATCGGCCGCCCCGCGGCGCCAGTGACCGCCCTGGTCGCTACGCCTAACCTCGGATCCACCGATTTGTGCCCGGTCAGCGGGTCATCATTTCGTTCGACGCTCTACGCTTCCGGCGTGCGCGTCCTCATCGCCGACCCGCCCGCCTTCTCGCCGCCCTACGACCACGAGCTGGCAGCGGCGCTGGCGCGTGCCGGCGCCGAGGTCGAGCTGGTCAGCTCACGCTTCCGCTTCGGGACGGTGCCGGAGCCCGAGGGCTACGAGCGAAATGAGCTCTTCTATCCGCTCAGCTCGCGCCTGTTCAAGCGCTCGCACCTGCGCCTGCCGCTCAAGCTCTGCGAGCACCCGCTCGGCATGGCCCGCCTGGCCCGGCGCCGACCCGACGTCTTTCACCTGCAGTGGCTCGGCCTGCCCGAGCTCGATCGCTTTCTACTACCCAGGCGGGCGCCGATCGTCTTCACCGCTCACAATCTCGTGCCCCGTCGGGCGGTCGGCAAGCGCAAGCTCTGGCCCAAGCTGCTACGCCGCTTCGACGCCATCGTCGTGCACTCCGAGCGCGGCCGCGAGACGCTCGCCGAGCTCGGGATCGAGCGCGAGCGGCTGCACGTCATCCCCCATCCCGTCTTCCGTAGTGACCCGCCCCGCAGCGACGACGGGCACACTCTCCTCTGCCTCGGACTGATCCGCTCGTACAAGGGCCTAAGCGATGCGATCGAAGTGGCGAAGAGACTCGGCGACGCACGCCTGCTCGTGGCCGGCGATCCGATGGAGCCGATCGAGCCCTACCGCGAGCAAGCCGGCGCGATCGCCGAGTGGCGCCTCGGCTACCTGTCCGAGGAGGAGATCAGCCGCGCCCTAGGAGACTCGACCGTAGCTCTGTTCCCCTACCGGGCCGGTCTCGACCAGTCGGGCGCCCTCCTGCGCGCGCTCGGAGCCGGAGTACCGGTCGTCGCCTATGACGTCGGCGGCCTGGCCGAGCCCGTGCGCCGATTCGGAGTCGGCGCCGTCGTCCCGCCCGGTGACATCGAGGCGATGACCGAGGCCGTGCGCGAGCTGCTCGACAACCCCGATGCTCTCGCCCGCGCCCGAGCCGGTGTCCTGGCCGCGCGTGACACGCTCAGCTGGGACGCGGCGGCCGCGAGTCACCTTGAGGTTTATAAGTCGCTACTAGGCTAAACAGCCCTGGTCTCGATCAGACGCTCCCGGGCGAAAGGCTTAATCGAGCACCCAGGTGTTGTCGCGCAGGATCGGCACCGCTTCGCCGTCCTTGGTGATGCCGTCGACGTCCACCTCGGGACCGCCGATCATCAGGTCCGTGTGCACCACCGAGGAGTTGACGCCGTGGCGCTCGAGCTCCTCTGGCGAAAGCCCCAACCCACCTTCGATGCCACCGGGGTAGCCGCGGCCGTAGGCGATGTGACAGGCCGCGTTCTCGTCGAAGAGCGTGTTCAGGAAGGTGATGTCGAGGTCTCCGACACGTGAGGAGCTGTCGACGATCGAGACCTCGCCGAGGCGGCAGGCGTTCTCGTCCAGGCGAGTCTGAGCCTTTACGGCCTCGGCGCCCGTCGAAGCCGCGATATCGACGATGCGCCCAGCTTCGAAGCGCAACTCCAGATCGCGGGCGATCGTGCCGTCCAGCGAGAGCGGGCGGGTCGAGCGCACAACGCCCTCGGCCCGCATCCGATCGGGAGTCGCGAACACTTCCTCGGTCGGCAGGTTGGGCACGTACTTCTGGCCGTAGATGGTCTCGCCTTCGGCCGCGTGCCAGTAGGAATCGGACAGCAGCCCGACCACCAAGTCTGTGCCAGGGCCGCGGAAGCGGACCGAGTCGAAGTGGCGCTCGTTCAGTATTAGCGCACGCTTCGAGAGGCGGTCGATGTGCTCGCGCCAGGCGGCCACCGGATCGGGCTCGTCAAGCCTGACTGCGTGCTCTATCGCCTGCCAGAGGCGCTCGATGTCGGGCTCTCCGAATACCGCCCGAGCCCAGGCCTCGGTTGGAGCACCAATCAGCGACCAGGCGACCCGCTCTTCGACGTGTTGCCGAAGCGAAGCCTCGGCCAGCTCGCTCTGCCTGGACTCTGCGACCCGGGCCGGATCGAGGTCGGCCAGGAGCCCGGGCTCGGGGTCACCCGAGAAATTGATCTTGGCCGCTTTCTCGGTAGTGGCGTAGTCGAGGCGATCGACGAGCCAGGGCGGCGACCAGGGGAGCATCTCCTTGGGGCCGCTCTCGATCAGCGATCGGCGCACGCGTTGGTCGCCGTAGTTGACATCGACGAAACGCGCACCGAGCTTGTAGGCGTGAGCCGCAATAGCTCGCGCCAGATCGGCCTGCTCGGGATACGCCTGCACTAAAAGAAACTGACCGGGCTGGAGGTTCGCGCCGACTTCGACGGCGAGTTGGGCGTATCTCTCGAGACGATCGGCGCTGCTCACGGCCGCAACGATATACCTCCGGCTATCAGAGCGCCGACGGTGAGCGCTTCGAGCTGTACTCCGCAAGGGTGGGCACCACATTCTTCCGCCCTCCACCGTGAGCGCAAAGCGGAATGAAGACCCGTCGGCTGGGTGTGATCGGTGGATGTGAGGCTAGGACGCAGTGTCGCGTTCGTAGCTGGAGGCTACGG
>PMXT01000064.1 GCA_003170995.1 Actinomycetota bacterium
GTACTCGAAGGTGAGTTGCGGTATTCGCTTGAGGCGGAGCTCGCGATTTAGCCTGGCCTGAAGCACGCCACGCGCGGCGTTCAATGCCTCGATCGTCTTGGTGATCTTCTTCTCCGGTCCGAGCACGCTGACGAAGACGCGCGCAAAGCTCAGATCAGCAGTTGTTCTCACCGCGGTGATGGTGACGAAGCCGATGCGCGGATCCTTGAGCGACGGCAAAGCTTCGCTCAAAGCTTGTCGCAACGACTCGTTGACTCGGCGCATTCGCCCGGACATCACTCTCCATTCAAGCGGTTTCGAACCACGGTGCGCGACCGATCGTTGGTTTCCTGGCGGAAGACAAATCGCTAAAGGACAACTAGAACGACGTAAATCCCTGCATTAGCGCCGATTCAGCTCGATCTCGACAGGTCCCGGTGCGAGCTGCCCTCACTCATCTCCGAGAACGACGATTTCTCGCTCCAGAACCGTCAGCTCGTAGGCCTGACCGAAGAGAAAGCGCTCGGCGCGGTCGATCAAGTTCTGCAGGGCGCTCGCCTCCGCGGCCGCGAACGCGATCACGAGGCAAGCACGCTGCCAGCTGTCGTGGAAGTCGGTCTCGGCCACCGTGGCGCCGAAGCGGTTCTGCAGCTGCGCCTTGGCCGAGCGCAGATGCTGGCGCTTGTCCTTGAGCGATCCCGCCTCGGGAAAGCGGAGCTCGACCGAGAGAATGCCTACGTAACCTCTAGCCACAGCCCGTACTCAAGCGCGTAAGGAGGCTTTGAAACGACTAATGCTCTTACGGTTCGGTAGCCGCGGGCGGAACGGTCTCGTCGAGGCTGGTGCGCTCGGTCTCGCGAATCTCGAAAACCTCGAGGATGTCGTCTTCTTTGAGATCGTTGAAACCCTCGAGCAGAATGCCGCATTCGAATCCCTCGGCCACTTCGCGGGCATCGTCCTTGAAACGCCTGAGTTGACTAATGGTTGTCTCGTACACGATCGATCCGTCGCGCAGCAAACGAACTCGGGCGCCGCGGCGAACGACGCCGCTGCGAACGTAGCAACCTGCGATCGTTCCTACCCGGGAGGCGCGGAAGGTCTGCCGTACCTCCACCTCACCCAGAATGTGCTCGCTCGTGACGGCGGAGAGCATGCCCACAAGCGCCTTCTCGATGTCCTCGGTGAGCTGGTAGATGACACGGTAGGTGCGGATATCGACGCCCTGCCGGTCGGCGGCCGCCCGGGCCTCGGAGCTCGGACGCACGCTGAAGCCGACGATGAGGGCGTTGGAGGCCGACGCGAGCATGACATCGCTTTCGGTGATGCCGCCTACACCGGACTGGATGACGTTTACGCGCACCTCGGAGTGCTGGATTTTCTGCAGCTCGCTGACGGCAGCCTCGACCGATCCGACAACGTCGCCCTTGAGGATGAGGTTGAGATCCTTGACCTCTCCTTCTCGTAGCTCTCTGAAGAGCGTCTCGAGCGAGACGCGGCTGCGCGAGCGCTGTGCCACCTGCTCGGAACGGAGCCGTAGGCCACGTTGCTGGGCAAGCGAGCGAGCGTTGCGCTCGTTCGCGACGACGTGACAGCGCTCGCCGGCAGCCGGCGGTTTCTCGAAGCCGAGCATCTCGACCGGATCACCGGGACGGGCCTCCTTGACACGAGTGCCGCGGTAGTCGTACAGCGCCCGAACCTTGCCCCAAGTGTCGCCCGCAACCACCGCATCGCCAACCCTGAGCGTGCCGCGCCGAACGAGCATCGTCGCCACCGGGCCGCGACCAACGTCCAGGCGTGACTCGATGATCGGGCCCGAGGCCTCGGCGTTCGGGTTGGACTTCAACTCCAACTCGAGATCGGCTACCAAGAGCACCTTCTCGAGCAGGTCGTCGAGCCCGATGTCTTTCTTGGCCGAAACCTCGGAGAACTGAGTCGTTCCCCCCCACTCCTCGGGTTGCAAACCCTCTGAGGCGAGATCTGCCTTGACGCGCTCGATGTTGGCGTCGGGAAGATCGATCTTGTTTACGGCCACGACAATAGGCACGCCTGCCGCGCGCGCATGCGCGATCGACTCCTTCGTCTGCGGCATCACGCCGTCGTCGGCCGCGACCACCAGTACGGCAATGTCGGTGACGTTGGCGCCTCGGGCGCGCATCGCCGTGAAAGCCTCGTGGCCGGGTGTGTCTACAAAGGTGATCCGGCGTGCGCCGTGTTCCACCTGGTAGGCCCCGATGTGCTGGGTGATGCCTCCCACCTCGCTGGCGGCGACCGAGGTCTTACGTACAGCGTCGAGAAGCGTCGTCTTACCGTGATCGACGTGTCCCATTATGGTGACCACTGGCGGGCGTGGCTCCAGATCCTCGGGTGCGTCCGACGCATCCTCCGACTCGAACTCCTCTTCCTCCTCAGCGGCGTGCTTGATCTTGATCTCGCGTGGCGGACTGAGCTCGGCGCCGAGCAACTCCACCGCCTCATCGGTGAGCGACTGTGTGATCGTGACCATCTCACCTATACCCATCATGATCTTGATGATCTGCGCCACCGGTACGCCGAGCGCCTGTGAAAGATCTCTGACGCTGACGCCCGAGGGAACGGTGATCGGGCCGCTCGGAGCGGCCACCGGCGCCTTACTCGCCGGACGCCCCTCGGCGCGCGGATCACGGGCTCCGGGAGCACCTGCCCTGGCACCGCCCGAACGCGAAGGTTGGTTGTCGATGACGACTCGGCGCTTGCGGTGGGAGCCCACGGCACCCTGACGCGGGCGAATGGGCCGATTGGGTCGTTGAGAGCCTGAGCTAGCCATTGGCGTCAGTGTAGAGGTCGCGCAGCGCGGGATCGACCCTGACCGCGGTTCGTAGGGCTCGGTTGAAGGACTTGGAGGCAAGCGCAAGCTCGAAGCAAGGCGAGCGGTGGCAGGTGTAAACGCCGCGACCGCGTGATTCGGGCACAGCTCTCAGCTCTCCGTCGACCGCGGCAAAGCGCAGGAAATCCGCTCTTGGCGCCTTCCGCCCGCAACCAGCACAGGTGCGGATCGGAACGGCCATCAGCTGGCCTCGGCACCGTCCCCCTCGACGGTTCCGGGCTCCGATTCCTGTTCGGGCTCAGGCTCCGCCTCGCTCGCGGGCGGCTGTGCCTCTTCGAGGTCGGGCGATTCCGCCTCGACCTCGGCGCCTTCGGTTTTGGTGTTCTCGCTGACCGTGGCCACGGCCAGCTCTTCGGGCGCCAGGCCCTCGAGCTCCTGGTGAGCGGGCACTCCACAGTAGTGCGAGCCCGGCAACGCGGCGTTCGGGCAACGCTTGCCGTTGGCGAGGATGGCGGAACAGCGACCGACGAACTCCTCTTCGCCGCCGGCGTAGGCAGCGTCAGACTCCTGTCGGGCGAATTCGGTGTCGGAGACGATGTCTACCTTCCAGCCGCTCAAGCGCGCAGCGAGGCGGGCGTTCAGGCCGTCCTTGCCTATCGCAAGCGCCAGCTGGTCGTCGGGGACGACCACCGTTGCCTCGCGTGTCTCGTCGTCGACGAAAACCTCGCGCACGCGTGCGGGTGCCAGCGCCTTGGCGATGAAACGGGCCGGCTCGGGGTTCCAGGGAATGATGTCGATCTTCTCGCCGCGCAGCTCCGAGACGACCATGCGCACGCGCGAGCCGCGCGGTCCGACGCAGGCACCGACAGGATCGACGCCCTGGGTGTGCGAGACGACGGCGATCTTGGAGCGGTAGCCAGGCTCGCGGGCGATGGCGCGGATCTCGACCAAACCGTCGGCGATCTCCGGGACTTCCAGCTCGAATAGCGTCTTGATCAACTCGGGGTCGCGGCGCGAGAGGATGACCTGCGGTCCCTTGGTGCCCGACCTAACCTCGGTGATGACTGCCTTGATGCGGCTTCCCTGCTCGTAGCGCTCTCCATCGACCTGCTCGGAGCGTGGCAGCAACGCCTCGACCTTGCCCAGGTCGACGAGAACGTTGTTGCGGTCGCCGGCCTGCTGGATGATTCCGGTTACGACCTCGTTGACGCGATCGACGTACTCGTCGTACATGATCTCGCGCTCGGCCTCGCGGGCTCGCTGCAGAAAGACTTGTTTGGCCGTCTGAGCGGCGATGCGACCGAAGTTCTCGGGTGTGACGTCGGTGCGCTTGATCTTCTCGTCGGGCACTCGCGACCAGTCGATCTCGAGGTCGTCGTCGGAAATCAGCAGGTGCGAGCGCTCGCCGGTCTCGACCTCGAGCTCTTCCAGCTCCTGGAGCTTTTTCTCTCTGGCCTCGTCGAGCAACTTCTCCTCCAGCTTGGGAGGAATCTCGATCGCATAGACGAGGAAATCGCCGGCCTCGTCGAGCTCGACTGTGGCATGCCGTGCCGAACCGGGCGTCTTCTTGTACGCGGCGAGGAGCGCGTCTTCGAGCGCGGCGACGAGCGCACCGCTCTCGATGCCTTTCTCTCGCTCGATCTCGCGGACGGCGTCGATGATCTCCTGGCTCATTGGCTCCTACTCCTCGTCGATCAGGTTGCCCCGTACGAGATTCTCGTAGGGAATGTCGAATTCATCCGTCTCGATAGCCAGACGAAAGGTTTTATCGCGAGCGACGACGACTCGGCCTCGAAAGCGCTTGCGTCCGTCGATTGCATCAGCCGTGCGTAAGGCGACGCTTCGCCCCAGCGCATGCTGGAAGTGCTCGGGCTTGCGTAGCGGTCGCTCTGGGCCGGGCGAAGAGACCTCGACCGTGTAGCGATCGAGGTAGCCTCGTAGGAGGTCGGTAACGCGCTCGCAGAGGGAATGGTCCACTCCGGACGGATGATCGACGTAGACGCAGAAGCGCGTCGCCGAGATCAGCTCGAGCGCGAGCACGTCGACCCCTGGTAGAGAGCGCTCGACTAGCACCGAGACCTCGCTCGCCAGCTCTTTCTCTTTGTCGTAGATGCTAACCATTCGGCCCTCTCATGAAAACGGGCGCCCGGAGCGCCCATTTCGCCTGCTGGTGAAATGTGGTTGTTTCCAGAATAGCAGCGCGCGCCTCGTTTCACGAGCTGGCACCACATGCTCCCAGCACCTCTTCCAGAGCCGTTGGGCTCAGGCTTCTTGCCGGTCGAGCTGCTGGCCTCAGCCGAGACGCCCCGGTAAGCGCTGGTTCAGAAAAGCAATAGCGTCTTCGTTCGTCATCTCGAAGAAGAGACCGGCCTTCACTCCCTCGAGGGCGGTTGTCGGCCCGCTAGAAACCATTTGGACGACGTTAGGCTGGTCTTCGATCATCTTGCCGCGAAGCTCAACGCAGCCGGGATCATCCGCAGTGCGTCGAACAGTCTGGGCGGTCGCTTTGAGCGCGCAGGCCTGGCGGGATAGGCTCTATCGACAGCGCAGCGAGCCGGCGAGCGCGGCCAGGCGGTTGAGTACTTCATTTGAAACGTGCTCTAAAGATCGACGACTATCGTGACCGGGCCGTCGTTCACGATCTCAACCTGCATCAAGGCGCCGAAATGGCCCGTGGCGACTTCTACGTCCTCCGCGCGTAAGGTGTCGCAAAAGCGCTCGTAGAGAGGCTCGGCGAGGTCAGCCGGAGCGGCGCCCGCGAAACTGGGGCGATTACCTTTGCTGGTGTCCGCGAGCACAGTGAACTGGCTGACTACGAGCACCGAGCCGCCGACGTCTCGGACGCTATGTGAGAAGCGGCCCTCGTCGTCGGGGAAGATGCGCAGCCGAGCTAGCTTTCTCGCCAAGGTTTCGGCCACGCTCTCGTCGTCGCCGCGCGCGATACCAAGGAGCACGCAGAGACCGCCCGCCACCTCTCCCAGTAACTTCCCATCCTCCAAAACGTGTGCTCGCGCTACCCGTTGCACAACAGCTCTCATGCCGCCTCCCAAATAGACGAAAACCGGACTATGGAAGCCTCACGACTCCCCTGGATGCAAGTCGGTTCGCTGCTCATACGAGATAGCGTAATCACCAGCGAGCAGCTTGACGAGGCGCTGTCCGAAAAAGATCGCACCGGCCAGCGCGTCGGCGACGTCCTCGTCGACCGCGGTTGGGCGACGACAGCCGACCTCGCACGAGCACTCGCCGAGCAGTGGAATCTCGAGTTCATCGACATTCTCAAGGCAGAGATCCAACCCGAGGCTGTCAAGCTACTCTCCGAATCGGTCGTGCGCCGCTATCACGCGCTCCCGATCAGCTATCTGTCGAAAAACCTGGTTCTGATTGCGATCAGCGATCCGACCGATATCCTCGGCCTCGACAACGTCAAGCTCTCACTCGACGTCAATCTCAAGTTCTGTCTGGCCGATCCCTCCGACCTCGAGAGTTCGATCGACCAGATCTTCAATCAGCGTCCGACGCTGCGAGTGGTCGACGACTCGCTCGATCTAGACGAAGAAGAGGGCGAGGAGCGTCTCGATCTCACGCTCGCGACCGAAGAAGCCTCCCCCGCCGTCAGTCTCGTCAACCAGGTGATCGCGCAAGCGATCCAGGATCGGGCTTCCGACATCCATTTTGAGCCGCAGGACCGCCAGATGCTCGTGCGCATACGCGTCGATGGAGTAACGCGCGAGCTAGCCAGCGTACCGAAGACGATGCAGCAGGCGGTCATCAGCCGGATCAAGGTGATGGCCGAGCTCGACATCGCCGAGCGGAAACTGCCGCAGGACGGCCGCGCGGCCGTGAGGTTGGCTGGAGATCCGGTTGACCTCCGTGTGGCGGTGCTACCGACCACGTTCGGCGAGAAGGTCGTCGTGCGCATTCTCCAGCGCTCTTCGACGCACGTCTCACTAACCGAGCTGGGCATGAGCGAGCAGGCACTCGCAGGTTTCGTCCGCGCTATCGAGCAGCCTTTCGGCTGTGTGATCGCCGCCGGACCGACCGGCGCGGGTAAGACGACGACCCTGTACGCAGCGCTCGATCGGCTCAACTCGACCGATCGTGTGATCACCACGATCGAGGACCCTGTCGAATACGAGCTCGTCGGCGTCTCGCAGATCCCAATCAACGTCAAGCGTGGGCTCACCTTTGCGCGCGGCTTGCGCACCATCCTGCGCGCCGATCCCGACGTTCTGCTCGTGGGCGAGATTCGCGATGCCGAGACGGCTCAGATCGCTGTCCAGGCCGCGATGACGGGTCATTTGGTGCTCACAACCGTCCATGCTCAAACGGCAGCCGCGGCTTTCGCGCGCCTACAAGATATGGGCGTGGCTCCCTACATGCTCGCGAACGCCCTTAACTGCATCGTCTCGCAGCGGCTGGTGCGTGTTCTCTGCCGTTCGTGCCGACGCGCCGCCGAGCTGACCGAGGACGAGCGTGCGGAGCTTGGGCTCGATACGGAGACGATCGCCGAGCTCTATCGCCCGGTCGGATGCCGCGCCTGTGGAGAAAGCGGCTACCACGGGCGCATCGCTATCTACGAGGTGCTGCCGGTAACCGGCGAATTGCGCAAGCTGATCGGCCACACCACCGAAGAGATTCACGACGAGGCAGTCAAGGCGGGCATGATCACCCTCGAGCAAGACGGATATCGCCTCGCTCTTGCTGGAACCACCTCACTCGAGGAAGTCCGGCGCGTGGTCGGGAACAGCTTCTAGCGAGCCGACTCCGACTCGGTTCTTTCTCCGACCTCCGCGAGGTCAACGCGATACTCTGAGCCCCGAGCGCAGCTCAAGCGCGATCATTGGTCTCCTACGTGGCGAACAAAGAAAAGCCGACTCCAAACCGCGAGCAGGCGCTCGGAGTGCTCCTGATCCGCAAAGGCAAGATCAGCGAGGAGCAACTCGCGCAAGCGCTGGTCGAGAAGGAGCGAAGCGGACGACGAATCGGCGATGTTCTCGTTGACCACGGCTGGGCGACGACGGGCGATCTCGCTCGCGCGCTTGCCGAGCAATACAATCTCGAGTTCGTCGAGATCCTCGAGACGCCAATCGAGCCCGAGGTAACCAAGCTACTGTCGGAGCGCTTTGTTCGCCGCTTCCGGGCCCTGCCTGTCAAGTATCTGGCCAAGAACTCGGTGCTGGTGGCGATCGCCGACCCAACCGACATCGCCTCCCTCGACGACGTCAAGCTTGCGCTCGGGATCAACCTCAAGTTCTGCTTGGCCGACTCATCTGACCTCGATCAAGCGATTGACCACGTCTACACACAACGCCCGGCTCTACGGATAGTTGACGAGTCGATCGAACTCGACGAGGAGCTCGAGGAAGAGCTAGACCTGAGTGTGATCACCGGCGACGCCGCGCCGGCTGTGATGCTCGTGAACCAGATCATCGCGCAGGCGATACAAGACCGCGCCTCGGATATCCACTTCGAGCCGCAGGAGCGAAAAATGACCGTGCGCGTGCGCATCGACGGAGTGGCGCGGGAGTTGGCGAGTGTGCCGAAGACGATGCAGCAGGCGGTAATCAGCCGGCTCAAGGTGATGGGGCAGCTTGATATCGCCGAGCGCGGACTACCGCAGGACGGTCGCTGCGCGGTTCACCTCGCGAGCGAGCCGATCGACCTGCGCATCGCCGTTCTTCCGATCGCGCACGGCGAGAAGGTGACGATTCGTATTCTCCAGCGCTCCTCGACGCGCGTCTCTCTGCTTGAGCTGGGCATGAGCGAGCAGGCCCACCGGGTTTTCCAGCGAGCAATCGACCAGCCCTTCGGCTGCGTGATCGCTTGCGGACCGACCGGCGCCGGCAAGACAACGACGCTCTACGCGGCTCTCGAGCACCTGAACACCGACGAGCGCGTCATCACGACGATCGAGGACCCGGTCGAGTACGAGATCGCCGGCGTCGCGCAGGTTCAGGCGAATTTCAAGCGTGGTCTCACTTTTGCGCGTGGTTTACGCACGATCTTGCGCTCGGATCCGGACGTGCTTTTGGTTGGCGAGATCCGCGATGCCGAGACGGCCGAGATCGCCGTGCAGGCAGCTCTCACCGGACATTTGGTCTTGACGACTCTGCACACGCAGACGGCGGCCAGCGCATTCGCCCGTCTTCAGGACATGGGAGTGGCGCCGTTCATGCTCGCGAACGCGATCAACTGCGTCGTCTCGCAGCGGCTAGTACGCAAACTCTGTCCGAGCTGCCGGAGTGAGTCAACGCCGAACGCGGCCGAGCGCGCCGAGCTCGGTATCGCGAAAGCCCAGACTACGGCGATCTACCGGGCGCGCGGCTGCAAACATTGCAGCGAGACGGGCTTTTTCGGACGCACGGCAATCTACGAAGTGCTGCCGATGACCGATCAGATACGCGAGTTGATCGGCCGTTCGACCGAGAAGATCCATGACCAGGCGGTCAAGGCCGGAATGGTTACGCTCGGGCAGGACGGTCAGCGGCTCGTATTGGCGGGCGAGACTTCGATCGAAGAAATCCGGCGAGTGGTCGGTGACGGTCGCTGAGCGTCTGCGGCGAGCTTGCGCTATGAATCGCCGGCGAAGCCGCCCGGCACCGGCTCCAGTGGCGACAGCATCATCGCCAGCTTGAGCTGGCCGCGCGCTTCGGCGCTCCGTCCCAAACGAGCAAGAGACCGGCCAAGCCCGTAATAGCCGTAGGCATCGGTTGGTGTGATGTCAACCATGGCTCTGAATTCGGCAGCCGCTCAAGCCCGTAATAGCCGTAGGCATCGGTTGGTGTGATGTCAACCATGGCTCTGAATTCGGCAGCCGCTTCCTCGAAGCGGCCGAGGTGAAGGTAGGCAATGCCGAGCGCCTCGCGGATCGAAGCTTTGCGCGGCTCGTGGCGCTTTGCTTTTTCGAGCGAGACGATTGCCTGAGCCGGCATACCGTCGGCGAGATGTTGTTTCCCCTTCTGGTAGAGCTCGTAGGTATTTGACATCTTCTCGTGGGTTAGGCGGATCTTCCCGTCGAGATCCAGCGTAGAGATTGCTACGAGGGTGGCGTTGGATATCACCTGCCGTACCGACGTCGATGTAGACGGGTAAATTCCGTCGGACATGTTGCGAAGTGGTTCCTATCTCCTGGTCTCGATGCTCGCTCTGGTCGTCGTCTCGGGCAGTTTGCTTGCAGGCTGCGGTACGTCCAACGAGAAGAGCTACGAAGGGCACGGCGTCTCTTTCCATTACCCGAAAAGCTGGGAACGGGCGAAGTTATCCAGATTGAGTGCGAAGAACGCGAGCGGCGTTTGGACCGAGGCCTTCAAGCCGCGGTTATCGTCCAAGGCGGACATCGTCTTCATTACCGAGTACCGGACACCGCTGGCGATCACGAAGCAGAACCGTTTGTCTTATTCGAACGATGTTGCCTCTTCGGTCGCAAGCGTCGCGACTCAAGCCGGCGGTTCGCTCCTCGCCGGCCCGACGCCGTTATCGATGGGTGATCTGCCGGGCTACGGCTTACGCATCAGCGCGAGAACGGTCAGTGGTTTAGGCAGCGAGAGCCGGATTCTGCTCGTCTGGAACGGCAAGACCGAGTACTACCTCAACTGCCAGTACGTGGTTGACGGCAAGTTCGCGACTGAGATAGAGCGCGGTTGCAAGGTGATAATCAGCTCGTTCAAGCTCAGCTGAACGAGCCGCAAGGCCGATCCCCCATCGCTAGCTGGAACCGCTGCGTAGCCGCTCGACCTCGTCGAGAATGCCCGCCGCAATCTCGCTCTTCGGCGCTCTGGCCAGCACGCGCTCGCGGGATATCGAGATCAGAACGACCTCGTTCTCGTCGGCGTCGAAACCGATACCGGCCCGCGATATGTCGTTGAACACAATCAGGTCGACCTTCTTCGCTAATCGCTTCNNTCTCACGCGCGCGCTCCAGACCGGCATCACCTTCGTCGGCGGCAAATCCAACTAACAGTTGACCTTTACGGTGGCGGTGGCCGAGCTCGCGCAGCACATCTGTCGTCGGTTCGAGCTCGATCTTCCAGACCTGCTCGCTCTTGTGGCGCTTGCCGCGCTCCGGCGCAACCGGTCGGTAGTCGGCGACAGCGGCACTCATCAGGATCATGTCGGCGTCGCGGCCAAGAACGGCCTCGGCCAGAGCAGCAGCGCTATGCACCTCGACCAGCTCGACACCCGCAGGCGCCGGAACGGCCAGATTGGCCGCAACAAGCGTCACCTCGGCCCCACGCCGCGCCGCTTCGGCCGCCAGCGCTACGCCCATACGACCTGAGGAACGATTGCCCAAGAAGCGCACCGAGTCGAGTGGCTCGCGAGTGCCGCCGGCGCTGACGAGCACCCGTACTCCAGCCAGCGAGCCGGACGAAGCGAGAATCTGCCGACAGTGTTCGAAGATCGTCTCGGGCTCGCTCATCCGACCGACGCCCGTACCGCCCTCTCCTAGCTCGCCCTCCTCGGGCCCGACTATCTCGGCGCCGCGCTCGCGCAACGTGCGCACGTTCTCTCGAGTCGCCTGATTCGCCCACATGCGCACGTTCATCGCTGGTGCCAAGACAAGCGGGCCGGTGTGCGCGAGCGCGCTCTCGGTGACGAGGTTGTCGGCAATACCGCTCGCCAGCTTGGCCAGAGTGTTGGCGGTGGCGGGCGCAATCACATAGAGATCGGCTCGCTCGAGGTGTGGATACGGGCTATCACCGCCCGAACGGCGAGCGAGTGCATTGAGCGTTTGCGAGCTCACGAAGCTCTCCGCCGACGGCGTCAGCAACGGGACGACCTCGTGCCCGGCCTTTACGAAGAGGCGTACGAGCTCGCACGCCTTATAGGCGGAGATGCCTCCGCTTACACCGACAAGGATGCGAGCCATGATCTGATTCTGCCAGCGTGGCGCTGTGTGGCCACGACAACTCGCGCCTCAATACTGCTTGTACTCGTAGACGAGCTTGTTCTGGGCAACTTCTTCCAGAGCCATCGTCAGGTAGTTCTTGGAGCGCGATTCGATCATCGGCGGCGGCGCCTCGTCGAAGGATCCTTCACCGAGCATGTGGTGGTAGTTGTTGATCTGTCTGGCTCGTTTGGCGGCCACGATGACGAGCGCATAACGCGAATCGACGATCTCGAGCAAAGTATCAACGCGTGGATTGATCACGGTTTAATCCTAGCTGCGAGCGCGAGCTCGCGCCGGACTACGCGCTCCAGTTCGGTTGCGGCACGGTTCAAATCGTCGTTCACCACTAGATGATCGAACTCATCCGCTTGCTCTAGCTGCTCGTGCGCGAGACGCAGGCGCTCGCCGATCTCAGTGTTGGTTTCGGTCGCTCTTTTCTTTAGGCGGCGCTCGAGTTCGGCCACCGATGCGCTGATGAAAATCGTCACGGTGCCCGGGATGCACCTCTTCACCGCCATCGCGCCCACGGTCTCGAGTTCGAGCACGCAGATCCGTTCCGCCTTCTTGATGCGCTCCAACTCGGAGTGAAGCGTTCCGTAACGCTTTCCCGAGACATAGACGCGGTATTCCAGGAAATCGCCCGCCTGCAGACGCCGCTCGAACTCCTCGGGGTTGAAGAACCAGTACTCGCGCCCGTCAACTTCGCCCGGCCGCCGCTCACGCGTCGTCGCCGAGACGGCGTGCTCGAGCTCTGGCATGCGCCGCAGAAGCTCGGCGATGAGTGTGCCCTTGCCGGCGCCCGAAGGGCCTGTGACCACGATGACCGGGGCAGAGCTCATGGTCGAAAACCTACTGCCTCAGCCGCTAGAAATGCGAATGTGACCGTTCGCCGCCCGCGGAACTGACGAGCTTCAGCCCCGACTGAAAAGCGCAATCAGCTCGCCGCGCTGACGATCGGACAGCCCGCCGACCGTCTTCGACTGGCTGATGCGGCATTGGTTCAGGAGCCGTGCGGCTTTCACGCGACCGAATTTCGGCACAGCCATGAGGATGTCGAGGACCTTCGCCGTCTCGACGTATTCCGGTGGCTGGCTCAGGATGTCCTCAATCCTGACGCCGCCCTCCTTGAGGT
>PMXT01000074.1 GCA_003170995.1 Actinomycetota bacterium
AGATCGCGCTCCGACCAGGAGAGGTCGAGGTCGAGATCGCGGTAGAGGGCTTCCTGGGTGAGCGCCATCGCTCGCATCGATTCGACGCGAGCGGCGTGAAGCCCTGCAAAGCCGCCTAAACCTGGCTACAACCCGTTTTGCGAGCTAACAGCCAGGAACTCGAGCGCTCCTGGGCTGCCGTTCGGCAGCCTGGCGTCTTCCCAGGCCCTGGCGACGGCTTCGCCGAGGTGCGTGCAGCGCTCGACGCTCGCCTCGAGGAAGTTGGCGCAGACGATCCCACAGCCGGCACCGGGCCCTTCCGCACCGGCGAGCAACTCCTCCACCTCCCGCTCGGAGTGACCGGCTGTGGCGACGAGCATCAGGTCACCGCACCAGACGCTGGCACCGGACTTGCGCGCGTACTCGCGCAGCACCCCCATCGGATAGGCGCGCTGCTCGGGCGCGTCGTAGCCGTACCAGTAGATGACCCTGAAGTCGTGCTCGATAAGACTGGCGGCGAGCTCCAGCGCCGAGACTCCTCCGGCCACCTCGAACGGCTCGAAGGGATCGATCGTGACGACGACTTCGCCCGGCTCTCCTTCCAACCGGCGCGCCTCGGCCAGCACCGTCGTCATCCCGTCGGCCTCGCGCACGACGTCCCGCTCGCTCAGACCCAGCTCGGCGGCAGCCGCGCGCAGGCTGGTCACGCTCTCAGGATCGAGATCGCAGAGCAGGAAGTCGGCTCCGTCGCCGAGCATCTGCATCGCGAGCAGGGCCGAGCCCGGGAAGTTGGCGGGTGCCTCGCCATCGTCAGAGAGCCGGCTCAGCTCGGCGGTGTAGCGCGACCCGGCCAGCTCGGGAACGCTGCCATCGCGTTCGAGGAAGCGATAGATGCCGTAGTCGCGATCGGGAGAGTGCGTCAGCGGGTAGGAGGCCGAGCCGGCGTGCGTCTCCCAGTAGCGCTTCGGCGGCTCGAGCGCGAGCAGTTCGGCTAGCACCAGGTGCTTCCAAACATCGCCGATGTTCCCGTAATAGCGGTTCATGAGAGCCCCAAGCTAACACTCCAAGCTACTCGCGGCGCGGCAGATCGCTCACGGCGGCGTCTAGAAGGCGTTCTCCAGCCTCTCCAGCTTGCCCTGCCGTACCGCGATCACATCGAAGCGCACGGCCAGATCGAGCCCGGGCTCCTGCGCCAGCCAGGCCTCCGCCGCGCGCCTGAGGCGCGCCTGCTTGCGCTCGTCGACCATCTCGAGTGGATCACCGTAACCGTCACCCGTCTTCTCCTTGACCTCGCTCATTGCGCAATTGTTGGCCCCCGCGCCACCTACGGAACTGAACCGCTCGGTAGAAGTCCATGGCCAGTAAGCAGCCTGGAACGAAACCGACTCTCGCCGACGTGCTGGCGTCGGTACAGACAGGCCGAACGATCCCGCTCTCACTTACCCCGACCCAGAAGAGTGCCTTTCGAGACCGCGACGGACGATTGGCCCTCAGCGTTTTGAGGCATCTCCTCGGCGCCCGTGCGATCAGCGTCCGCCCGAGCACCCCGCGTGACCTTTTCCCCCTTACGGAAGCTACGTTTCAGGCGATCGCTAGGAGGCTCGGGTACCGTGTTGGTATCAAGCGCAGCCGCCAGCTCCTGCGACGGCTCACGGCCGCTGGCGTCATCGCCTCCTCGGGCTCCTACCGGCAGCGTTACCGTAACGGGCCGGGCTCGACCGGGTTCCGGGTAACCCTCTACCGACTCAAGGCTCTGGTGGGGTTTTCCTCCGCCTCCTCTAGTCGTAAGCGTGCTGTCGGCAGGCACAGCGCTGTCAAGCGAAATCCGCACTTGCGCTGGTGGCATCATCCGCTTTTTGGCACGCCCGACGGACGACCGCCGCCCGAACTAACGCCGCGTCAGCGGCGTCTGCGATCAGCGGACGAGCGATGCGCGACCTGGGGGCGCAGCAGCTGAAAGGCCGTTTCCCGAAGGCTGCATTTTGATTTCGTTCTCACGTCAGGGCTCATCTTCTGAGTAGTCGGGAAAAGGGACCTTTCTTCGGTTTGTCGAAGTAACTCGGCCCAAGGACGATCCCCGCGGCCTCGAAGAACTCCTGCTGACGGTGAGGGATCTTCTTCTTCTCATGCTCGCATTGCTTCCGAAATGCGATACCGATCTTTCGCCCCATCCCGTGATCGGTACCAAGCGCGCGAACCGCAACGACTGCAATTTCAAAATCCACTTTCTGGCCGCTACCAAGAAGCCAGACGATTAACCGCCCGACCTCACGTTGTGCCTCTCCGTTATGGGGATTCAGTGCAATGAGCGCATCGACCGCCGCGCGCCGCTTCTCGGCCCGACCTGGCTTCATCGCGTCCGATACCACGGAATGGGCTACGACTTCCTCTGAGTAGTCGCGAGGAGATGCTTTTATAGCCTCGCCTAACCAATCGAGGGCGTGTCCGCCTTCGCTTGCAAGATCTATGAGGAAGTCCGTTCGCTCGTCGGCGTTCTTGAGACTGAAGAACCAAATTCTGAACGCGTCCGCCTCTTCTGGCGCTGGCGAACGGTCTACGCCAGTGATGATGTCCTGCACCGTGTCCTCGTCCACAGCGTCATCCATCCACGCAACAACTACGCTCTGGGCTCTTTGGCCGCCGGGACGACCTACCGCCACGATTGAGTTGAGGTCAACATCGTACGGCGCCTCATCCACGTCCTCTTCAAGCCCCCGCGCCTCCATCCATAGGTGGGTCCGAGCCGCCACCAACTCCACGTCGCTAGCCTGGTCTCCCGAGAGCGGCGCGGTGGATAGGCGAGTCGCTAGATCTCGGATCTGCTCCGCCTCCATCTGGACGGCCCACCGCGCGATCGCGAGAAAGAGCGGCATTGTGAGTCCGCTGCTAGCCGCAGCTCGGAGAAGATCCTCGTGTCGCAGAGCAGCGAACTTAGGTATCGCGGACGGCCCTAAAGAGCTACCGACGGCACGAGCAATCGCATGGATCTTCTCCTGCTGGTCGAACATGCTGACATCTGACCACCACGCCCGAGCTTGCAACGCCAACTGGACCGCGGACGAAAGAATCGGGTTAACGTCGTCGTCGCAGAGGCGACCGTATCTCACGATCTTTGGTGCTAGCTCAAGCGCCGCGTCCAACTCATCATTGTCGGCGCTCGACATCAGCCCGAATACTTTGATGAGCGCGGCTTCTGCCGTCTCTTTGAACTCCGGACTGCCTTCGGCCTCTTCGCCAACCCACGGTAGCCACAGACGCCAGTCCTCGGGGGGCGCCAAAAGAAGGGCCGCAATTGCAACGCGATCGCCGATCTGACTGGTCCCGCTGGTTGGGACTGTTTTTTCGGCCTGATCTCGGATAGCTGGGTAGACACTTGGAGATCCCGATTCCGTTAGCAACTGCATCAGACGAAGTCGCGCTATCGGCGCGTCCACCTCACGGCGAGCAAGGGTGTCAAAGAAGAAGCGCGCAGTCCCCTCAGCCTCGGCGGCGTCCGAATTCGTCATGAGGGTCTGGACGGCTTCCCGAATCCCGCCGTGACGAAGTAGTCCGTCTGCGCTTTCGGGTGAAACTGTGCACAGCGGTTCGGAGAGCACATCGGTCGTCTCGGGAAGCTTCGCCGCGATCGCATTGCGTACATCTTCCGCGGCTTCAGAAGGTAGGTCGTCTATCAGATACGAGACCGTCCAAACATTGGACGCCTTCTCAAGGAGTCGTTCGTCGGCAAGCACCTGATCGCGGAGCGCCGTATTCCCGGTCGCACGAGCCTCGGCAATGCCGACCAGGAGAGCACCCGTCAGGTGACGTTCATCGAGCGGTGCGCTCCGTGCGAAACTGGCAACAGCGCTGGACACCACCTGAACGCTCTGTCCCATCTCTCCATCGAGTAGATGCACGACATCCAGGAGCGCTGTGACGATGTTCGACCGCTCCTCCGAGTACGCCTGCTCAGACATTCCGGCTAGGACGATCGCGATAGCCTGCTGCTCGTCCTTCGTTCGTTCTCTCGCAGCCGCTACGACTGCCGAGGGATTATCTATCGCCTCCGCCTCCAGTAGCTCTCCAAGCTCTGGATCTGTGAGCCCCTCGGCGACGCCACCTGGCTCCAGGAATAACAGCTCGCGACTCGGATCACGAACGTCGATCGTGCGGATCAGATACCGCCTAAGGTTTTCCTGCTGGACGCTCACTAGTTTCGGCCGGGCCGCGGGAGGCACGAGTAGACGACCTGTGGCGCCTGGCAGATCGGCTGCCATTGCGTCATCAGCCTCTCCCCCTGTGGGACCGTCACCGCGATTTTGCTCAGCGGTGGCCACGGGCTCAGGCGGCTCACTTGCGTCGTTCCCTCCCGCGTCATTGCCGACCGAAGGCCCGTTAACAACATTAGTGGCGCCAAGGCCGTGCCGATTGAGGAGCCGCCGCGTTCGCTCGGAGACGACACGACCAGAGCTATCGAGAATGAGGCTCGGGAGCCTCGGCTCGATATGGAGGTCAGCAGCGAATAGGGGAAACTCGGTCTGGAGCACTGTCAGCTTTGCAATCTCTCTCGCGCGCGCCATCCAATCGACACCGCGCGACTGGGCAATCCTCACATTCGTTGCGAAGTTGTTGAGCAAGACCTTCACCCGGCGCGGGCTACGCGCATGCGACGGGATGAGGACGTAGAGCACGCGATCAAGGAGCCTCGCGTCCGGTTCGGCGTTCTTCAACTCGTCCCAAATGCCGCCGGCGCGAGCAGCCACAAGGTCGTGGGCGAAGCGGAACAGCGACGGTCCACGGAGTGGCGGCAACGTGAGTTGGTGCTGGAAGATCTTGTCGAGGAACTCGCTCGATGAGCTGTAGTACGGCTCGTCCTCATTTGCAGGGTTCGCTTGAGGAAGCTTCTTGAACGCCTGTTCGAGAACGTCCTTGTCGGCTGCAACGATGAATACGGCGTTCTCCTGGTCAAGGAAGTTCTTGATGGTTGAGAGTGTTTTAACCACCTGCCCCGGCGAGACTCGATCTAGTTCATCGATGAAGAAGACAAAGCGTTTGTAGCCGCCCTTCGCTACTTCGAGGAGGTCCTTGAACCGCTTCTCGAATCGCTCCTCGGTTGGTGGTCCTTCTTGCACGCGCGTCTTCGTACTATCAGAGATCAGCTTCGATACGGCAGCGAGCAGCCCGACCATTACCGGAACAGAGAGCAGCCCGAAATAGCGCAGTAGCTCGTGGCTGACGCTGCGATTAGCGATTACGCTGAGAAGCGAGATAAGTGCTGCAAACGTCGTGAATACGAGCGCCGATACCGGCACAATCAGGCGCCAGACCCACCGCAGGTACGCGAGCGCCTGCTTCCAGGTCACCTGCTTGAGGTCGAGTTGCGTTCGTTCAACTGTCTGAGCGAGCTGATGCGTAAAAAACGCGTCCTCAACCCCGAGTTCCTTTGCTGTCTCTGAGATGAACGAGCGCTGCAGCGCCTCGCCGCTGTACTTCCAAGCGTTGTAAACGACGAACTTCGTTTTCATCTCACGGTGCGTCAGCGCCTTCTTGAGAAGCGTCGCGAAGCTCGACTTGCCCGAGCCCCAAGGCCCAAAGAGCGCAACGTTTAGCGGCGGATCGGCCGTAGTCAGAAGATCCGCTACACGCTCTGCGATCTCCTCGTGCTTAAACTCGTCCGTCTCAAGCGCGGTCAGAGCATGATCCGGAATCAAATCGCCAGACCGAAGAACTACTTCCGAGGCGCTGTCCCCGTTCACGCGCCCGCTTCCGCGAGGCGCATCGGAAAGGTGCGTATGGGCGCCTCACTCAAGTCGTTGGTTCTGCGGAATACGATCACCGCGGTCTCCTATCGATCGAAGCTCACGCGCGCCGTTAGCGCGCTTCCAAACGTGTCGTTACGGTCCCATTGGCACCTGAGACCAGAATCCCACACACCTCGACGCATCTCACACTAGGCACTGCAGAGGACGGCGCCCTCCATGACTCTCGTCACCTCAGTCGAGATCCGGCCCGGAAAGGATCTCTAGCCGACCTCGATGCCCGACGAGACTCGCCCGAGGGCACCTCGCATTAGACGAAAGCGCTCATTCTGGGGGTCGGTTTCTAGAAACCGTATAGCAAATGAACGTTTGCTATACACTTAAGCCTATGAACGACGAGCGCCTGGTCGGCTACGTGCGCGTCAGTACCGATGCGCAGGAAGAGAGCGGCGCTGGGTTACGAGCCCAGCGACAGGCGATCAAGGACGAGTGCGCTCGGCGTGGTTGGCAACTCGTGCGCATCGACGAGGACGTTCTGAGCGGTAAGACGCTAAAGCGCCCTGGCCTCCAGGCGACTCTAGCTAGCTGCCGCTCGGGTGAAGCCGATGGCGTCGTGGTGGCGAAGCTCGACCGACTCAGTCGCAGCGTGCTCGACTTCGCGCGGGTCATCGAGGAAGCACGAAAGCGGCACTTCAACGTCGTCGTGCTCGATCTCGGGCTTGACCTATCGACGCCACAGGGCGAACTCGTCGCCAACGTCATCGCGTCCGTCGCTCAATGGGAACGCCGGATTATTGGCGAGCGCACCCGCGACGCTCTCGCCGTGAAGAAGTCTGAAGGCGTCCGCCTAGGTCGGCCTACGACTCTTCCAACCAAAATCGCGCGACGGATTGTGAGAGCCCGAGCAGGAGGGCTCAGTCTTGCGGCGATCGCCGATCAACTGAACGACGAGGGCGTCCCCACGGCTCAGGGCGGAGTGCGATGGTATCCAGCTACTGTGCGCCACGTCCTGAGACGGCTAGAGCCCGAGCGTCGCAAAGGCGCAGCTTGATCCGGGGCTACTGATCAAGGCCGTCGTGTAACCGCCCGCTCTTAGCAGCCCGCGCTCTCGACGTCGCAGCCGCTTCAACGCCAAGGATCGCACCTTCAAGCCGAGCGACCACGCGTTGGGGCGCCTTGAGCGACCCCATCTCGACCTTGCCGAGGATCTCCCTCAGGATCGATACCGCGGCCAGAGCGTCCGACTTCTTCATACGTCATCTCTATCACGTGGGCAAAGTTTCGAGTGGCTGATTTGCAGGCTCCCTTCTGCGCCTCGGAGCTTCGATCCGGCGCGTACAGCCAAGGTGGACGAAGTCTCGACGAGACCATCCGCCGCTTTCGCGCCCTGTGGGGAGAGCCCGCTTGCCCCTCCGGTTGCTCCCCGCGGCTAGGGGTACCAGATGACTCCCTTTACTTTGTTGGCGAAGGCGGGGTTACCTATACCTTGAGCCGACAAGGAGAGACCTTTCGCGCACCTAGTTGCAGTACACACTGGGTAAACCAGCGTGACTTTGATGAGCCTCGTACTGCCAGCACGGAGGTTGGTAAACATTCTTGCGACCGTTCTTTGGGCAGACAGATCCTTCGTCGGCAGGAGCTTCAGGGTCGGCGACGAGTACGTCACCAGTTGCCCTGGGGCGAACCGAACTTGGTACTTCTTGATTACTTTCGCGCCGGTGTTCTTCACCGTCAGCGTGTAGTCGTACGGCTGATCGCCGACGATGCCCTTGGTGGTTCCGGCGATGCGGACAGAGAAGCGATACTTCTGCTTGACGGTCTGCGCTGACGCAGCACCGAAGCTCGGTATCGCAAGCACCAAGGCCACCAAGCCGAGAGCCACCGGCGCCAGTCTCCTCAGTATTGAACGGTCACAGGAAACGGGGAACATGCCGTGAGACGATACACAGCTCCGGGTTGACCTCGTCCTCTTGTTTCTTAGAAATCGACTTCCAGGCCCTTGGTTCTCTGGTAGTTAGCCCGGGACGGAGTCCTGGCCCAGAAGTGCCCGTACTCGACGTCTCCCGCGTTGTAGTCCGCAGGCCAAACGGCCGTCAGCGTGATTTTCCTTGTAGCTCCCGCCGGGACGTTCTTAAACGTCCACTTGGCCGTAGTTCTCATATCGCCTGACGTGAAAGCATTCGGCTTCGGGCTGGCGGACGTGATGACCTTCACCCACTTCTGTTGTGCCGTATCTACGGCCTTCCACGGGTCGAAGCCCACAATGACCTTGGCCATCTTCTTCTTGCCTGTGTTCTTTACGCTCAGCACGTACGTGTACGGCTGGCCGGGGACAGTGGGGTTCGCGATACCAGAGACGCCGACAGCGAGGCCGTAGTTGGGCTTCGCTTTGGCTCGTGATGACGCCGCACTGAAGCCGAAGCTCGGCATCGCGAACGCGAGGGCCACCAGGCCCAGGACGGCAAGCCCTTCTGGTGCCAGTCTCCTCAGCATCGAGCGGTCACAGGAAGCGGGGAGCATGTCGGGAGACGATACAACACCGCGCTGTCTCCCTCGTCGGCTTGGAGCCTCGACTCGCGTTCAACGAGGGGGCAACATTGAGGCAACCAGCTCCACCGAGATCCACCGAGACCGAGCGGCCGAAACAGGCCCTAAACCGCCCGTTTTCCAACTCGAACGAGACCGGCCGAGGCCCTAGCGGTTTCCTACGAGAAAACGTGCCTGCAGAAGCGACAGACGGTGGCGGCCGCCTTGACCTCTTCAGCGCAGTCCGGGCAGATCTTCGTATCAGCCAGCGGAGCCGCGATCCGTGCCTGGATGATGTCGCGCGCCTCCGAGAACTCGCGATTCTTCACTGCCGAGCGAAGGTTCGACCACGTGACCGTGTTCTCGTCTTGGGTCGCGTCGCGCAGCCCGCCCTTCGCTTCGGAGCCTCCTCGCAAACTGAGCTGAAGATAACCGACACCGGTGAGCTTGCTCGCCTTTTTGAATTGGACGGCGACGATACTCCCCCACGGAATCAGCTTCTCTCCACGCAGCTTGCCTCCTTGAAGAGCGAAGCCCTTTGCTCCGCGCGAGATCATCACGCCCGAGTCGTTGATGGTCAGGTTCCCGTTGTAACCCTTGAAGACGCGCTCCTCCATCGCGGCGAAGCATATGCGGCCGAGTGGAGCTGGATAGCGACCACCGACGGTCTGCCCGGTACCTAGCGCTTGACTCGGCCACGAAGCGAGAGCGCCGCCAGGCCGAGGGACACAGGCCCGAGCACGCGAACAGAGCGGGTCGAACGAGTATCGCCGCGAAGCACCGGAGCGACTCGCTAAGGAAATAGACAGACAGTTCGGCGAAGCCTATGATCACTCGCGTTGCCTTCCTGCTTTGACTGAGAGACCACAGAAGACCGTGATCGAAAGTAGCCACTCTTGGCCGCGATAAATAGCCCGTCTTGCTGTGGCTGCAGCTGCGTTGTCCCGACGTTTGTCTTGCCCATCATCGCCTTGTCGCTTTGGAGTTCACTCGGCGCTCTCGGGGCGATAGCCGTTGCAGTACCCGCTGGCATCGGATCGATGCATGTCCTCAGCGCGGTTGACCGTCTGCGACACCGCTGGCGCACTTCCTGATGCCCTACTAGACGCGGCAGCGAGCCGCTCAACCTTGAACGCGTCCGCGAGTAACGCGGGGGTTCGGGCGCGCTTCGATGCTCGGAAGGCGGCCCAGAGGGGGTCGGTTCAGGACCCGCTGCGAGAGGCAGGCGAGGAATCGACCGCCGAACGCCTCGCGGTTCGCGTCCTGAGCCTTTCTAGAAGGGTTGCAACAGACGCTCGCTGCTGCAGTCTGAGATGCTCTGACTGTTTGGGTAGCTCAAACGGAAGGGCGGCGGCATGAACGATCTCAAGAACTTCTGGAACTCACGCAAGCGCGTGGACAAGATCGCGCTCGTCACCACTTCAGTGATTGCGCTAGTCGTGATCGTCGCGCTGGCGTCGAGTCCGAAGGGCTCGAAAGATACGAAAACGACCGCGAAGCCAACGACTACGGCCTCCACGTCAGAGTCCCAGACGACGGTAACGAAGACCGTGACCGCGTCCGCGAAGGCCACAACATCGACGAAGAGCGTGACTACGCCAGAGAAGGCCACAGTCCCGAAGACCGTCTCGGAAGCCCAGCAGAAGGCACTCGACTACATCGACAAGCATGGTGCTGACGCCAATCGCGTCCAAGCGAACGTCCTCATCGTTCAGATCGCCGTCCTCGATTTTCAGAAGCACCCGACGCAGGCCAAGCTGAACGCCCTCGCTATCGCCGCCCAAGACGCTCACGACAGGATCGACGCGCTCCGCCAAAACTTCGCGGAAAGTGGCGGCTCAGACGCCGAGACGTACGTCTACATGGGCGCTAACGACCTGAAGAACTCGATGGGCGCTCTCGTCGCCTCTGCGGGTACTCCGAACGCGGCTACGCTCGCGCACTTCCATTCTCAATACACGACTGCAAGGTCGGAGTGGAACTCCGGCGTACGCTCGATTTGGCGCACAGCAAAGCGGGAGCCTCCGACCGTCTAGAGGAAAGCGCGAGCCGAACCCTGACGCTTTCGGCGTGTCCGTTTCGGCCATCTAGGCAGGGAGCCGCCGATCGTCTAGCCTCGCCAGTAAGCCGACTCGGAAAACGCTCCAGCTAGCAAGCGCTCGACCGTCTCGACCAAGGCCGCGAAGGGGACTCCGACGGGAGTCTCCTTTCGTTCCTAAAAGAGAAGGAGTAAACAAGGGGCAACCGCTTCCTCGAAGGAGGTATCGATGCGCCGTGTCGCTCTTTCCCTAGTTGTCGCCCTGACGTTCGCGCTAGCGATCGCAAGCGCAAGCGCGAGTTCGGCACCGCCAGGGGCGACCGCCCGTTGTAACGACGGCACCTACAGCTACTCGCAGCACCGACAAGGAACTTGCTCTCACCACGGCGGCGTCGCCGTGTGGCTGAACGGAAGTACAACTACAACCAAGAAGAGTTCAGGCACGAGTGGCGGTACAGTCGATGTAGGCAAGACGGTGCTGCTCAAGAAGCGGACAAAGACTTCAGGCTGCAAGCTCGGGCCGAACCCCGATCGGCGCTGCTCACCCGGCGCCTACTACTCGAAGCTCACGAAGACTGTCATCTGCTCGGCGAGCTTCCGCACTAGCTCAGTCAGAAACGTCCCGCAGTCCGAGAAGTACGAAGTCGAAGCCGAGTATGGGATGGCGCAGAAGCTCTACGGCCGTACGCTGGAGATCGACCACATCATCTCGCTTGAGCTGGGCGGTTCTAACGACATCGCGAACCTCTTTCCGGAAAGAGCGAGTCCAGCTCCCGGCTACCGCGTGAAGGACAGGCTTGAGAACAAGCTGCACTCGATGGTCTGCTCGGAGCAGAAGAGCCTTCGCAGTGCACAGCGCGAGATCGCGACGAACTGGCAGAAGCTCTACAGGAACGTGTACGGAACGGCGCCCGTCGGCTAGCGGCTCGCCGATCGTTCACGCTATGTGACCGAAGGCCGCTCCGCTAGACGCTCTTGCGGCCGTGTCCGCGCGGCGGTAAGTCCGGCGGAGCAGTTGCTCTTCGACAGTGACTGGCTGCTGGCATGGGAGTGTCTTAACGGATCAGCTCTGTGGGAACGTGTCTCGGCGAGCTGCATATAGCCGCGCCAACACTTCGTCAGGGACATATCCAGGGCGGACCTCGATCAACGCTATGCCGAGCCTCTTACACTTCGCGCGCTTTGCCCTATCGCGAGCGACGGTGAGTTTCCAGGCATCCTCGCCACCGAAGAAGTCCACCGGCCGATCGTGTTGCTCTCCCTGGTACTCCACCCCAATTCTCCAGTCGGGCAGCCACACGTCGAGATGCTGCCGTCCGAATCCTTGAGGAACTCCATGCTGCTCAACCCCAGTCTGACCACCGACGGTATCCCGAATTAACAAGAACAGCTCTGTTTCTGCCACCCAGCCTTGTCCTACGTGTGCGTATCCCAGATCCTCGCGTAGGGCGTTTTCCGCCTGGCGGTGAAGAGGGCGAAGCAAGTCCGCAGCCGCTCGACTGCTGTTGAAGAACGGCATCGGCAGACCTTCGACATACGTGGCGCGCATCGTGCCGTTGAACATCAACCAACCCGACCAGTGCAGGTCAGGAAGCGAGAGCAACTCCACCCCGAGATCTCGTCCGTAAGACCGCTCCCCTTCAAGAGCGACTTGTATCGCCTCAAGGAGCGCGTCTGGGTGCATGCGTGCTAGCTCGGTTATCTTCGGTTGGACGACGGCTAGTACGTCCGCGGCGGTCAATGGTCGGTTGAGTACGAGTGTCAGGACTATCCGTGCTTGCGACTGCAGTCCGGCCTTGCTTCCCGGCGCCGCGGTCGGCCGCACGGCGAGTGCGCCGAGAACATCCCCAGCGAGCAGCCAGCAGTCCCCGGCAAGACTCGGATACCCGGCGTATTCAGCCATCTTCGCGGCGGCTACCGGGTCGTGTGACGCTAACTCCGCGGCGTCGTTGAGGAGTTCGTAAGTGGGAGGAGAGCGCCACGCGGCGGGGGGTAAGCGTCGGCCACGAAAACCCATCCCGGCGTCGGGGCTACATAGGCTCGACCGTAACCCACGAACGAGTTCTTCGGGAGAGGGTAACTCAGGCACTCAAAAACCTTAGACATGACAGCCGGACAAGCGCGCGCCAGTTGAGCGCCAGCGGCCGTAATGAAACAGCGCCCTAGGAGCGGCTGGCGTACGGATCGTCAGACACCAAACGTGAGCGGTCTTGCCCCGCTTCCCTCCAACTCGTCAGCGGTTGAATCCGGTTGGGTCGGTACCAAGCGAGGTACCCACGAGATCTAGTAGGTGAGGGCCTAGTCCCGTTCTGGCGCCAGTAACTCTCCTGACGCATACCGCTTGGCTGCATCGAGCGCCAATCGGCTTCGTTCTTCTAGCTGGTCGGGGTCGTGTCGCTCGGCTACCTCCGATACCCGCTGCCTCAGGCGGTCCTCGTCGCCAACCATCTCAGCGAGACCACGCCACGGGAGCTGAGGCGTCGAACTGACCGCAAGGTCTCCCATTGTTTGTGAGAGCATCTCGCCGTACGCCGATCGGAGTAAACGCAGAAAAACTCCATCGTTCTGACAAAGCTCGTAAACGCGTTCGCGATGGCCGCCGTCTTCGTATTCCATCGCTCTGTAGAAGAGACTGTCGAGGTGCCGCTCGCGGGCTAGTACGCCAGGCTCTGCAGCGAGTACCTGCTCGTTCTGTTGGTGGTAAAGCTCGGCCGCGTCGGTCTCTGGGATCAACCCATGGCCTACGTTCTCGCGGTGGCCGACCAGATCGATGAGTTCTTCGCGGCCAGAAAGCTGCTCTATGCGCGGCAGCACACGCCTTACCATCGTGGCGCTCTCTTGCTCACCCTCGACTCGGCGCAACAGTCTCAGGACGACACGCGTGACCGCGAAGTCCGCACCGATGTCCAGTATTCCCCGGCGTCCCTCTCGCAACCTGGGCATCTGGTTGAGCAGGACCTCTATGGCCACCTCGACGACATCCGGTTGATACTCGGACTCGTAATCCTCTAAACGCTTGAGCATGTCTTCGAGTTGTCCATCGCCTAGGGCGGTGAGGAGTTCGCCGAACCGCTCTCGGTCACCCATCACCTCGTAGGCTTCCTGGACGAGTTGTACCGGCGTAGTGCCCTCCGGGAGCGTCTGCCGCAGGTAGACGCGCATGACCTCTGGATGGGCGACGCGACGGTCGCGGCGGATTCCCCGCTCGGTTCCGACGAAACTGCTGCCGCCAACGTATTGACCAATGGACGGGAAGAGGCGCTGGAGCATCTGCTTAACCGCTGCTTCGTGTGGGTGGGCAGACGTGACGAATTCGTCGATCGCCCGCTTGTCAGCTTCCTCTCGCTCGTGCGAAACGGGGCTCCACTCCTGACTTCGGCCTTCACCCGTGAGGATTGCGACCATTGAGGGGAGCTTCCGGTACGTGGCTGGGGCAAAGATCCGGAGCGTTTCCAAAGCTAGTACGTCTACGAGTCCCACCTCATCTCCTAGTAGTCGCAGAGTCAGCGGCACCGTGTTTAGGTATCGCCGTACGTCCCGGATGTTCTTGAAAAACGGCCGCATCGCAGAGTTGAAGACGTTCACCCAATCGTGATGGAAGAACGGGCCGTGAGCGATCGACCGGAGCGCGGCGTCGAGTTCCGTCTGGAGAAGGACCGCAAGTGACCAATCCTGGATCTCGGGCAGGCGATGGGTGACCTGAACGATCTTCTCCAGATACTCGCGGCCTCTCCCGGCATCGGCGTTAAGCGCGTTAGCGATCGCCGCCTCGTCGTACGCAAGGAGGTAGGTGACGTTCGGGAAGTCAGCGACAAGCTTGATCAATCGGACGACATCCCGAATCTGTTCCGGCTCTACTCGATCAAGGTCATCGACAATCACAAGAAGACGCTGGTCTTGCGCGGCAAGTGCCTCTTTCACCCGTTCCCGCTCCTTCAGCACGCTAGAGGCCGACTTCTCTCGAAGATGACGAGAACTAGCGCGCAGGAACGCCCCGGCCCGAGCCATCCATGGTCCGGCCACCGGGATCCATCCGAGGGGCACAAGTACGTCGCCGTATCCGGCTAGGCGCTCCCCGAGTTCCCTGAGGCGTTTGTCCTGCTTCTCTCCAAGTTGGACGCTCAGCTCTGTGAGGAAGCGGGTGACAAGTTGCTCCGTGTTGGAAAAGAGCCACGGGTTGAAGTGGAGCACGACCAGGTCGCTGCGTTCCGCAACCGACTCCTCGATCATGTTCAGAACAGATGTCTTCCCGCAACCCCATGGCCCATCTAGCGCGATCACAAAACCCTGGCCTTGGGGACTGTGAATGATTTGGTCGGCCACCGCCTCGACGAGCGCTCCGCGGCCCAGTCGGTCTTCAGAGCAGCGCGCGATCGGTTCGTCGCTCTGGAGGTAGCCGTACTCGGGAGGTTCTTTCTTTTTGTCCTCTTTCGCGCTCATCGCCTACACGATACGAAAGCACCGAGACGATGTCCGGGCGTTGGGGAGATGGTGGGGCGGCGCACGGCTATTCGGCCCGAAAAGGAAGGAAAAGAGTCAGGACTCTGGCGTAAGCTCGTTCGACGCAGTTTCGTGGGCGGG
>PMXT01000135.1 GCA_003170995.1 Actinomycetota bacterium
TACTCACCCTCGGAGTGGTTGACCGCTTCGCGTCCTGCACACTCGCTAGCAACCGTGTCGTAAGCGCTGCTCGAATCGGTGTGCAGCGTAGTGCGCTCCATCGCGCAGTTCTCAGCGATGACGCTGCGGAGAGTCTTTCCAGTGACGTTGGCGACGATCTGCGAGCGAACCTCGCCAGTGGACTTGTCAACGAGGGACACGATCGGAGTCTTGTCGGTCTGGCCCTGTCCGCCCTTGCCGGACTTGTGTCCGTGCCGGTTCTTCGGCTCGCCGCCGATCCAAGTCTTATCCGCTACCACGGTTCCGCTCAGAAGCTTCTCGGGCGCTCTCGTCTGTATCGCTTCTCGCAGCCGCTGAGTCATGAACCAGGCGGTCTTAGGAGCAACGCCGTACTTGCGCTCGATCTCGCGAGCAGCGATCCCGTTCTTGTTCGCGCACATCTCGAAAACGACCATCAGCCAGGTGTGCAGCGGAACCTTCGTGCCGTGGATAACCGTTCCAGTGATGACCGAGAACTGCTTACGGCAGGTCTTGCACTTCCACAGGCGGCGCTGAGTCTCCGAGCCCGTCCGCGTCTTGCGCGCCGTGCCGCTTCTCGGCTTCAAGAAGTAGTGCTTCTCGACGCTGCCACAATGCGGGCAGATCGGGCCATCTGGCCAGCGAAGCGACTCCATGTAGGCGTAAGCATCGGCCTCGGACTTGATCTGCGTGGCGATGCTCATTACGGTCGTTTTCATACACAAACTATGACACACCCACATGGGTTTGTCAAGTCCGAAAGGAGTGACGATGCCCGGCCGTGAACTCACGCGACCACCACGAAATACCCTCAAGGCGGAACCTCGCTGGGACGTTCCAAGTCCCTATGGTTACGCGGCAGCTATCGACAGTATGGGCTCCATCTCAGCCCCACTTCTCGCGGGGTTTAGTTTCACGCTAGCGGTCCTCGTCCTCTCAAGTGGCGCATCCCCGGCTAGGTGGCCCAACGCCTCGATATTCCTACTGATCGCAGGCGCGTTTGCATTAATCTCGTCAGTCCAGTTCTCATTTCGCGCACGTCTCTACGTGGTGACTCCTTCTGAGATCGAGGAGTGGTGGCCCGATCCATCCGAAACTGCGACGCGCGATCATCTCCGCCGAGTCCAACGTGACCATCGGCGGTCGTTTAGACGCTGGAGTACACCAGCCAGATACTCCTATGATCTCGGACTGCTCTGTTTTCTGTTAGGAGTTACATCACTGTTAGCCCCGAGGGCGGGGCATGTCAGCGACGGGCGCCTTGCGGTGGTTGCTCTCGCTCTAGCCGCGTTTGTCGGCGAGCTTCTTTGGATCGCGCTTAGCAACATCCCACGAAAGCTCTCCGGCTTGCCGGAGGTTGGCCCGGAATGGAAGCCGAAAAAACGCTAGCGCTCGGGACACTTCGGATGATGATTCGGCAACTCAAATCCGCAAGACGAGCAACGCGGCTTCTCGTGTCCTGGATCACCGCGTGTCTCGGTCGGCCTAACCAGTTTGTCCTTCTTCTTGTCCGTCATCGCAAGCCGATTATGTCAGGCGCACAAACCTATATGGGTGTGTCTAGTTACACATCGCCCTCGTTTCAATTGACGACCCGCCGACACGGGAGCTGATTCCGCCAGGCCCGCACAACCGATGCGGCCGATTCTCGGCGCCAGTGACCCCCCGATCCGCTTCCCGCACCACCGGTGCGCCTGCACGTACCGTGCGGCCCCTGGCATCCACGCCTCGACCACCTCGGTCGCACGTTCCTAACGGAATCGGCTCCGGGTGTGATCGGTGGATGCGAGACAAGGACGCAGGGAGTGCCCGTATCGACAGAGATACGGGTGCGACTGAGGCGGGCGCAGCGCGCCGCCGAGCGCGGCCAGGCGGTTGAGTGCTTCATTTGAAACGCGCTCTAAGGCTTTTTGTGGCATGTCCGCGTCGTACGAGCCCCAGCAGCTTCGCTACGAGAGTCTCGTCTGCTCCTCGAGAGCGTTCTCGGCTGACCGAGGCCGCTCTGCGGAGTCCGGAATGAGTTGGGGACGGCGTCGGTGAGCCGCGCCCGCCATGTCGGTCGCGGCGGTCAAGCGGCGTAGGGCGCGATATGTGACGAGACTGGACTGTGCAAGTGTTCGGGGAGGTCTCTGGACGCTCCGTACAACGCCAACTATGCGGACCTCTGGCTCTGGTTACGACGTCAGGCGCGTTAACCTTGATTCGTGGGCATTCCGCGGCATACGCGGCTGCGTCGCTGGCTTCGATGCCGGCTCTGACCTAACCGTTGGCCGGACCTAGACATCCAATGGCATGTCCGACTACGCGGCTGGCTTCTCCACCTGCTTCGGCGCAGCCGTTGGCGCGGGTTCGATCTCAGGCGAGTCGAGCGCTGTTTGACTCGCTGGCGCGAGCAAGGCGTGACTTTCACTTCAAGCGAAGAGGTCGTCGCTGACCTAACTGCGACGACGGCGCTCTCGATGTCTCCACAAGCCTAGAATCGTCTCGGAATGAACGAGTCCGAGCGACACCTGAGACTGCTCACCGAGACAACCGAGGCCGTCAACTCGAGCCTCGACCTGGAGGAGGTTCTGTCGCTGATCGCGCGCAAGGTCGCCGAGGCGCTCGAGGCCGATGCCTGCTTCGTCTACCTCTACGACGAACGCGGCGACCAGCTCATCCTGCGTGCGACCTACGGCGCTCAGCTCGGCGAGGAGGCGCGCAAGCCGCGCATGCGTATCGGCGAGGGCCTCACCGGCTCCTCGGCCGCCATTCGCCAGCCGGTGATGATCGCCGAGGGCGCGAACCTCGATCCGCGCTTCAAGGCCTTCAAGAACCTACCCGAGGGTGAGTACGAGTCGATACTGGCCGTCCCGATTTTGGCGCGCGAGAAGCTCGAGGGAGCGCTCAACGTTCGCACCAGGCATCGGCGTGAGTTCAGCCAAGCCGAGATCGATCTCCTGGTCGCCATTGCCGGACAGGTCGCCCAGTCGATCCAACACGCCCGACTCTACGAGCAAGCCCGCCAGCGCGTTCACGAGCTCGAAGCGCTGGCCAAGATCTCGGAGGCCGTCTCGGAGTCGCTCTACGTCGAGGAGTCGCTGGAGGCGATCGTCAAGACGACGATGCAAGCGGTCGCGGCCACCGGTGCGGCCATCGTGCTTGAGGACGGACGCATAGCCTGGCCCGAGGGCCGAAAAGGTAAGTACGCAGTCAGGATTCCGCTGCGCTGGCGTCGCCGCCAGGTAGGTGAGCTGGTTTGCGACAAAGACACGCCCTTCTCGGACGGGGAGCGGGCGCTACTCGGCTCCATCGCTCATCACGCCGCTGTGGCTATCGAGCACGGGCGTGCGGTCATGCGCGGGGTGCTCGCTCAAGAGATTCACCACCGCGTCAAGAACAACCTGCAGACGGTGGCCTCCTTGCTCAGACTGCATGCGCGCGCAGACAACGTCGACGTCCAACAGGTGCTCGCCGACTCGGTCAATCGCATTCTCGCCATCGCCGCAGTACACGAGGTGTTGACGGAGCGACGAGACGACGACGTCGAGCTGGCCGACCTGATCGAGCGCCTGCGAAAGACCATCGCCCAGGGGCTCGGCTCGAGCAAGAACGTGAGCACCAGGCTCGAGCAGATCTCGCTCCCCGGCGGTCAGGCAACGGCCCTCGCGCTCGTCTTCACCGAGCTGCTTCAGAACGCTTTCGAGCATGGCGGCGACAACGTCACGATCGAGCTGTCGCAAAGCGAAGGCGAGGTCCAACTCACAGTCGCCGATGATGGCCTGGGGATGTCGGGCGAGGGAAAGGGAATCGGGCTCGAGATCGTTCGAGCACTCGTCAACGACGAGCTTCACGGGAAGCTCGAGATGCGGAACGAGAACGGCCTCCGCGCAGGGATCTCCTTCCCTCTCTAGTGGTCTCCGCCGTAAGCACGGTCTTGTTCGACCGAGTGAGAACCGAGTAGGCATGGCGGGATAGACCCTGAGGACAACGGCATGCGAAGGTTTGCAGCCGGACGAGCTGAGCGTGTTTGCGGTGACGACCACTATTGTTCACAGCTCATGCGCCTACTCATCGCCGAGGACGAGACGATCATCCGGCTCGATTTGCGCGAGCTTCTGGAGCGAGCCGGTTTCGAGATCTGCGCCGAGGCTCGCGACGGGCTCGAGGCGGTCGAGCTGGCGCGCAAGGAGCTCCCCGATCTGGCCATCCTCGACGTCAAGATGCCCCGACTCGACGGAATCGAGGCTGCCAGGCGCATTCTCGAAGAGCGGCCGATTCCGATCGTCATGCTCACCGCCTACGGCCAGCAGGAACTGATCGCGAAAGCAGTCGAAATCGGTGTTTACGGCTACCTCGTCAAGCCCTTCCGCGAGACGGATCTACTGCCGGCGATCGAGACGGCGCGAGCTCGTCACGCCGAGTTGGTGGCCCTGCGCGAGGAGGCGGAATCGCTGGCGGAAGCTCTTGCGGCACGAAAACTCGTCGAGCGGGCCAAGGGTCTACTGATGGAGAAGGAGAAGTTGAGCGAGCAGGACGCCTACGCGCGGCTACGCAAGGCAAGTCAGCTCTCCGGCAAGCCGATCAGGGTTGTGGCCGAGGCGCTGATAGCAACCTTCGAAGGGAGTTAAGCGTGCAGCACCAGTTGCGGATCTACCAGGTGAAGAAGGGGCGCATGGAAGACTGGATCGGTATCTGGCGGTCGGAAGTCCTTCCGATCAGGCGCCGCTTCGGTTTCTCGGTGATCGGGCCCTGGATCGTTCGCGACGAGAACCGCTTCGTCTGGATCGTCGGGCACGACAACTTCTCGGGGGCCAACGCCGCCTTTTACACCTCACCCGAGCGCTCGGCTTTCGAGCCGCAGATCCCGGAATACCTCGAAAAGGTCGAGGTCTGGATGCTCGACCCGATCGGCACCTAGTCGGTGCCCCTTCAGGCGACGCTTGCGAGCTTGTCGACAACCCGCAAGCTCGCGGGAGGCCCGGACGGATTAGCCCCGTCTCACAGGTGTTTGGTCGCTACGGCTAGGACGCAGGGAGTATTCGTATCGGTCAGAGATACGGATGCGAGCGAGGACGACGTCCTCGTGCCGCGAGATCGTGCTCAGTCGTCGTTTCTCTGTTTCTGGCCGAACTCCAAAAGCAGGGAGTGCCCTTATTTGGTAGTGCGTCGAGCGGTCCGAGCGCGCTGGCGCCGCTGGGCGGCCGCTTCGGTTGTGTAGGCCTAGCGGGATAGTCCCTGAACCTACACGCACTGCCGCAATCGACACCAACCGTTCCGCGCCTCCGCCCTGATGCATATCGTTTAGCAACTGGGTACAGACAACCGTAGGAGCAACGTGGCAGAAACGGACATTCGAGCGCAATCGATCCTCACCTTCCGGACGCTGGCGATGGACGCTGTCCAGAAGGCGAACTCGGGCCATCCCGGCACCGCCATGGCGCTGGCGCCGCTCGCCTATTTGCTCTTCACGAAGCACCTGCGTCACAACCCCGCCAACCCCAATTGGCCAAACCGTGACCGCTTCGTCCTCTCGGCCGGGCACGCCTGCATTCTCCAGTACGCCGCACTGCACCTCGCCGGCTACGACCTGGGTCTCGACGACCTGAAACAGTTTCGTCAGTGGGCGTCGCGTACGCCCGGTCACCCCGAGCACTTCGTCACTGCGGGCGTAGAGACGACTACCGGCCCGCTCGGAGCGGGATTCTCCAACGCCGTCGGCTTCGCCATCGCCGAGCGCTTCCTCGCCGACCACTTCAACCGGCCCGGGCACGAGATCGTGGATCACAACGTCTATGTCATCTGCTCTGACGGCGACTTGATGGAGGGAATCTCGAGCGAAGCTGCATCCGTCGCCGGTCAGCTTGGCCTAGAGAAGCTCATCGTCTTCTACGACGCCAACCGCATCACGATCGACGGGGCCACCTCGATCTCCTTCAGCGCCGACAACGTCGGCCGCCGACTCGAAGCACAGGGCTGGCACGTGCAGTGGGCCGAGGATGCCAATGACCTCGATGGGCTCGACCAAGCGATCGAGATTGCCAAGGCCGAGCACGAGCGACCCTCGCTCGTGGTGGTGCGTTCGCACATCGGTTACGGCGCTCCGCACCTCGTCGATACGGCCAAGGCGCATGGGGCGCCGCTCGGAGCGGAAGAGGTGCGCGCCGCCAAGATCGCGCTCGGCGCCGACCCCGACAAGGATTTCGCCGTCTCCGACGGTGTCTACGCGCACATGAGCCAGCTGGAGCGCGGCGCCTCGCTCGAAGCCTCCTGGCGTGAGCAGTTCGAACGCTGGAGTGTCGCGTTTCCGGCGGCGCGCGAAGACTGGGATCAAGCTTGGAGCGGAGAGGCGAGGCCCGGCTGGCAGCAAGCACTGCCTGTGTTCGAGAGTGGCGAAGGAAGCGCAATGGCGACGCGCGACGCCAGCCACAAGGTGATGCAAGCGCTCGAGCCCTACACGCCGACGATGATCGGTGGCTCCGCCGATCTGGCCGAATCGGTCAGGACGGAGTTCACGGGCGGGGGCCTTTTCGCCGCGACGCACTCCGGTCGCAACATCGCCTTCGGCGTCCGCGAGCACGGCATGGGTGGGATCGTCAACGGCCTCGCCCTGCATGGCGGGATAGTCAAGCCCTACGGCTCGACCTTCTTTGTCTTCTCCGACTACATGCGACCGGCGATCAGGTTGTCCGCGCTCGGCCGCGTGCCTGTTGTGTGGGTTTACTCGCACGACTCGATCGGGGTCGGCGAGGACGGCCCGACACACCAGCCGATCGAGCACTACATGGCGCTGCGCGCGATTCCTAACCTCTGGTTCGTTAGGCCGGCCGATGCGAACGAAGCCGTCTACTCCTGGAAGATCGCCATGGAGCGCAAGGACGGCCCGGTCGCGCTGGCGCTAACGAGGCAAAAGGTTCCAGTTCTCGATCGCACGGAGATGGGGGCGGCGTCGGGTGTCGAACGCGGCGCCTACGTCCTCTGGCAGGCGGAGGAGGGAGACAAGCTGCCCGAGTTGATCTTCATCGCCACGGGCTCGGAAGTGGCCGCGACCCTCGAAGCGGCAAGAGCTCTGCTCGAGCAAGATGTCCGCTCGCGCGTCGTCTCGATGCCGTGCTGGGAGCTGTTCGAATTGCAGAGCGAGGAGTACCGCGAGAGCGTTCTCCCCTCCGAGGTGCCGCTCCGGCTATCGGTCGAGGCCGGGATCTCTCTCGGTTGGCAGCGCTGGGTCGGCGATCGCGGCACTTCCGTGGCGATCGACCACTTCGGTGCCTCCGCACCTGGCGGTGAGTTGATGAAGCGATTCGGCTTCACGGCCGAGAACGTCGTCGCCCAGGCTCAGGCCTTACTCGCACGATTTTCGTGAAAAACTCCCTAAGGAGAGAATGATGAAGGTCGCCGTCGCGTTTGATCACCGAGGCGTTGAGCTGCGCGAGGCCGTGCTCGAAGCGGTCACGCAGGCTGGTTGCGACGTGATCGATTTGGGAGTCGAGAACGCGAGCGTTCGCGTCGACTACCCGGACCAGGCCTCGGACGTGGCCGAGCAGATCCGTTCCGGTCGGGCCGAGCGCGGAATACTCGTCTGTGGCTCGGGAGTGGGCGCCTGTGTGGCTGCCTGCAAGGTGCCGGGCATTCGCGCCGCAATCTGCCACGACGCCTACTCGGCTCACCAGGGCGTCGAGCACGACGATATGAACGTCCTCTGCCTGGGCTCTGGGATAGTCGGCGAGGCGCTCGCGCGAGAGCTGGTACGAGCCTTCCTGGCCGCGCGCTTCGACGAGAGTGACCCCCGTTACGCCGAGCGACTGAAAAAGGTCGAGCAGATAGAGCACGACGCCGCGCGGAAGCTCGCATAACAGCAGGGGTGTGGTTTGGAAAAAGAACGATGGTGAGGGAGGAAGCGATGGCGAAAAGCAGGCTGCAGCAACTGGCGGAATTGGGCCAGAGCGTCTGGATCGACTCGCTCTCGCGCGAGATGCTCGAGACGGGCGAGCTCGAGCGGCTGATTCGCGAGGACTCGGTGAGTGGGGTTACGAGCAACCCGACCATCTTTCAGAAGGCGCTCGCCGAAGGCGACTGGTACGACAGCGAGCTGCGCGAGCTGGCCTCGCTCAACGACTCGCGCGAGATCTTCTTCCGGCTCGCCGAGCACGATGTCACGGATGCCTGTGATCTACTGCGCTCCGTTCACGAGAAGACAGGCGGCCGCGATGGCTTCGTCTCGCTCGAAGTCGATCCCGCGCTCGCCTACGACACCGAGCGCACCTACGAGCAGACTCTTCGCTTGCACAGCGATATCGATCGTCCCAACCTGCTCGTCAAGATTCCAGCCACCCGCCCCGGCCTGCCGGCGATAGAAGACGCGACCGCCGCCGGTCACTCGGTGAACGTCACTCTCATCTTCTCGCTCCAGCGCTATGCCGAAGTCGTAGACGCCTACCTGCGCGGTCTCGAGCGACGCATCGCCGCCGCGAGTGACATCGGGTGCATCAACTCGGTGGCCAGCTTCTTCGTCTCGCGCGTCGATAGCGAAGCCGACCAGCGTCTCGAGGTGATCGGCAGCCCCGAAGCACTCGCTCTACGCGGGAAGCTCGCCGTCGCCAATGCAAAGCTGGCCTACCGCCACTTCCAAGAAGTGTTCTCCAGCGAGCGCTGGCAGTACCTGGCGTCGAAGGGCGCTCGCATTCAACGTTGCCTCTGGGCCTCGACCTCGACCAAGAACCCGGCCTACCCCGACACTCTCTACGTCGATGAGCTGATCGGCCCCGATACGGTGAACACGATGCCGATCGAGACCATCCGCGCCTTCCAGGAGCGCGGCACGGCCGCAGCAACGCTCGCGCAGGGCGCCGACGAGGCAAAGCTCGTGCTCGAGCAGCTCGAGGCGGCCGGAGTTTCCTACGCAGAGGTAACGGACACGCTAGAGGCCGAGGGCGTACAGAAGTTCGCGAACTCCTTCGACGAGCTACTGAGCGGAATCGAGACAAAGTTACAGAAGCTGGAGGTGGGTCGGTGAGAGCATTCACGGCGAGCGAGTTGATCGAAAAGATCTGGGCTCGCGATGCCTCCCTCTGGACATCGAGCGGCGAAGAGAAGTGGCTCGGCTGGCTGGATGCTCCGGAGCGATCCCATGCTCAAACGGGCGAGATACTCAGCTTTGCCGAGCGGGCGCTCGAGGGGGTCGAGAACGTCTTGCTCCTCGGCATGGGCGGTTCGAGCCTGGCGCCCGAGGTGATACGACTCGCCTTCGGCTCGACGAGCTTCCATGTACTCGATTCGACTCACCCGACGGCCGTGCGCCGGCTTGCATCCGAGCTCGACCCCTCTTCGACCTTCGTTCTGGTCTCCTCGAAATCGGGCTCGACGATCGAAACCCGATCGCACCTTGCGTACTTCTGGACCTGGGCTAACGAGCAAGGCAAGCGCTTCGCCGCTGTCACCGATCCCGGTAGTGCTCTGGAGAAGCTGGCTCGCGAGCGCGACTTCTCGGGCGTACTGGCAGGCGAGCCGACAATCGGCGGCCGTTTCTCGGCACTCTCGCCCTTCGGCATAGTCCCGGCCGCCTTGATGGGCGTCGATATCGAGCGGCTGCTTTCGCGCGCCGAGGAGATGGCCGAAGCCTGCCGCGGGACCGACGGGAACCCCGGTTTGGCACTGGGATTGGAGCTCGGAGAGGGCTGGCGCGAGGGACGCGACAAGGTCTGCATTCCCGAGCACGCAAGCGGATTCTCGCTCTGGGCCGAGCAGCTGATCGCGGAATCCACCGGCAAGCAGGGCAAGGGACTCGTGCCGGCGCCGGGCGAGCACCCCGGCGACACCGATCGCCAGGCGGTCGAGCTCAGGCTCGACAGCCCCTACGAGCTCGCGCAGGAGTTCTTCCGCTGGGAATTCGCGGTCGCCGTCGCCGGCGCCTACCTCGAGATCAACCCCTTCGATCAGCCGAACGTGCAGGAGGCGAAGGACAGGACGAGCGCCATTCTCTCCTCGGGCACCGCGCCAGATCTCGAGCCAAGCGGGAGCCTCGACGAGCTGCTCGCGGCGGCGGGTCACGGCGACTACATCGCCATCCTCGGCTTCGTCGATCCGACTCCCGAGAACAACGCGAAGCTCGCCGCGCTGGCCAGACGCGCAAGCGAGACCACCGGTTGCGTCGTCACCCGCGGCTTCGGCCCCCGCTATCTGCATTCCACCGGTCAGCTGCACAAGGGCGGTAAGGCCAACGGACTGTTCATACAGGTCGTGGACGACCTGGGCGAGGAGCTCGCGATTCCGGGACACGACTTTGGTTTTCGGCGCCTGATCGGAGCTCAAGCGGCCGGCGACTTCGCGGCACTGAAGGAGCATGGAAGGCCCGTCGTTCGTATTCGATTGGAGGAGGAGCTATGAGGCTGGGCATGGTTGGGATGGGCCGCATGGGCGGCAACATGGTCGAGCGCTTGCGCCGTTCCGGTCACGAGGTCGAGACCTACGCGCGCACCAACCCGGCACGCACGGCGACCTCGCTGGTCGATCTCGTCGGCAAGCTCGAGCATCCGCGAGTCGTCTGGCTGATGATCCCGGCCGGTGACCCGACCGAGCAGTCTTTCCAGGAGCTGCTCGGACTGCTCGAAAAGGACGACCTCATCGTCGACGGCGGCAACTCTCACTTCACCGACTCCAAGCGACGCGCCGAGCTGGCCGAGAAGCAGGGCATTCACTTCGTCGACGCCGGAGTCTCGGGCGGAGTTTGGGGTCTGGAGAACGGCTACTGCGTGATGGTCGGCGGTAAACCCGAGGTCGTCGCGCGCGTCGAGCCCCTCTTCCTCGACCTGGCGCCGGAGGGAGGCTACGCGCACGTTGGCGCCAACGGCGCCGGGCACTTCACGAAGATGGTCCACAACGGCATCGAGTANNCGAGTACGGGATGATGCAGTCCTTCGCCGAGGGCTTCGAGATCATGCAGGCCTCGGAGTTCGAGATCGACCTGCACGACGTCGCCAGCATCTGGCGCTACGGATCGGTCGTGCGCAGCTGGCTGCTCGAGCTGCTCGAGATCGCGCTCAAGGAGGATCCCGGGCTGGCCTCGATCGCCGGCTATGTCGAGGACTCCGGCGAGGGCCGCTGGTCTCTTCTGGCCGCACTCGATGAGAACGTGCCGGTACCGGTCATCGCGAGCTCGCTCTTCGCCCGCTTCGCCTCGCGCCAGGAGGAGTCGTTCGCCGCCAAAGTGAACGCCGCGCTGCGCAACCAGTTCGGCGGGCACGCAGTCAAGCCGGAGAGCGAAAAGTAGCCAGTGGCTATACGAGCATGAGCGCCAAGATCGAGACACGAGTCGAGCTGCCGCTCTCGCCCGAACCGAGCGGCAAGCGCAAGCCCGACCCCTGCGCGCTTGTCATCTTCGGAGCGTCCGGCGATCTGACTCACCGTAAGCTGATCCCGGCACTGTACGCGCTCGAGTACCGCGGACTTCTCCCCGAAAACTTCGCCGTGATCGGCGTCGCGCGAAGCGAGAACTCGACCGAGTCGTGGCGCAAGCAGATGCGCGCGGCGGTAACCGAGTTCGGACGTGACGAGATGCGTGAGGACGTCTGGAAGCGTCTCGCGGCCGGAATGCACTACGTCAGCACCGACTTCTCCTCGGCGGGCGGCGAGACCGAGGTGATGAAACTGCTCGAGCAACTAGACAAGGAGCGCGGCACCGCGGGGAATCGCGTCTACTACCTAGCCGTACCACCTTCGGCCATCCGTACCGTCGTGGACAAGCTCGGAGAGAGGCGCCGACCCGAGGGCTGGATGCGCCTGATCGTCGAGAAACCATTCGGGCACGACCTCGCAAGCGCCAAGGCTTTGAACGACGACATCGTTACCCACTTCGCCGAGAACGAGATCTTCCGCATCGACCACTACCTCGGCAAAGAGACGGTCCAGAACGTACTCGCGTTCCGTTTTGCCAACGGCATCTTCGAGCCGATCTGGAACAGACGCTACGTCGACAGCGTGCAGATCACGGTCGCCGAGTCGATCGGGATCGAGAACCGGGCCGGTTTCTACGAGCAGGCGGGGGCGATACGAGACGTTGTCCAGAACCACATGCTGCAATTACTGGCCCTGACAGCGATGGAGCCACCGGCCGACTTTGAGGCCGACGCCGTGCGCAACGAAAAGATCAAGGTCGTGCGCTCGATCGCTCCGCCCGATCCCGCCTACATCGTGCGCGGGCAATACGGGCCCGGGAAGATCGGCGGTGAGAAGGTGCCTGGCTACCGCGAGGAGCCCGGCGTGGCGCCCGACTCCAACACCGAGACCTACGTGGCGCTGAAGGTCTTCCTCGACAACTGGCGCTGGGCAGGCACGCCCTTCTACCTTCGCACCGGTAAGCACCTCTCCAGCCGCGCTACGACGATCGTGATCCTGTTCCGGCCGGCGCCGCATCCGCCCTTCCTCGAGATCGCCGGCGAAGGGCTGCGCCCGAACGTGCTCGTCATCCACGTTCAGCCCGACGAGGGAATCTCGATCCGGATCGGCGCCAAGGTGCCCGGCCAGGGCATGACGATCCAGCCCGTCCAGCTGGATTTCCAGTACGACCGAGCCTTCCATGTGCAACTGCCCGAGGCCTACGAGAAGCTGATCCTCGATGCGATGCTCGGCGACGCCACACTCTTCACGCGCATCGACGAGGTCGAGGCGCAATGGTCATTCGTCGACTCGGTGGTCTCCCAGTGGGAGGGCGCGAAGCCCGACTTCCCGAACTACGCGGCCGGCAGCAGCGGTCCCAAGAGCGCGGATGCCATGATGGCCCGCGACGACCGCCTCTGGTGCCAGTAGAGCGAAGAGCCCATCCCGCCAGGTCTACCCGCCCTGAGAGGCGAACTCGTCGTTATGTGACGCCGCACTCGGCGGCGGCGTATAAACGACGTGACCGTGGCAGCTCTCGAGAGGAAACCGGACTTCGCGCAGGTAGCCCGCGACCAGCTCGGCGCGGTGCACGCCTACGTCGCCTATCTGGTCGGGAACCGCGCAGTCGCCGAGGATTTGACCGCGACCGCCTTCGAGAAGGCGCTTCGCAACTGGGCACGCTTCGACCCGAAAAGGGCGAGTGCGAGAACCTGGTTGTGCGCGATCGCGCGCAGCGTTGCCCTCGATCACTTCCGCGCCGAGGATAGACGCCGGCGCCGGGAGGACGCCTACGCGCTCAGGCAGGAGTTCGAGATCGCCGAGCCGGGGTTCGGCGACGGGCTCTCGCCCGAGCTGGAGTCGGCGCTCGCGTCACTCTCGGCCGGCGAGCGCGAGGTGATCGCGCTGCGCGTCTTGCTCGAATGGGATGCCGAGACCGTGGCGCGTTTCCTGGGCATCAGTCGTAGCGCCTGCTCGATGAGGTTGAGCCGGGCGCTGGAGAAGCTTTCAGAAAGGGTGGCAAGCGATGTCGAGGCCTGAGAACGAAAACCCGAGAGACCGTCTCGAGAAGACCGCGCGCGAGCTGCGTAAGCATCGCCCACGCCCGTCCGAGGCACTCGTCGCCCGCATCGAGCGACTGGCCGAGCGTGCGGTCGCCAGACGACCGCACTCGACTCGGGTGTGGCTGGGTCGGCGCCGGCTGGTGTTCGCGCTGGCCGCGGCGCTCGCCATCGCGACCGTCGGAGCGATCGTTCACAGCGAGCTGCAGCCATCGTCGCAGCCGACTGCCCTGGAAGCGGCGCATAGCGTGACGAAGAACTCAACGCTTAAGAAGCAGGGATTTTTACCCGCCTCGACTACACGGGCGCACGGCGTTATAAAAAGCTCCCAGAACTCTTCACGGCCGCCTTCGTCGTCTTCAGGTCGACCCAGCACCGATAGCGCCGTCAGTCAATACGCCTTACCGAACGTCCGACAGCCACGTGCACGCGTGATCCATTCTGCCGACTTAGCCGGCTCCACCGCGACGAGCACGACACCGCGCGCTGGGCTCGCCCCGTTCACAACCGCTAAGCGTCTGGCCGAGCTGCGCGCCATCTTGACGCTCAAGGTCGAGGACCGCGCGCAGCTCTCCAGCGCGACCGCCAAGGCGATGCGAATCGTGAGCTCGCTCGGCGGCTATATCGCTTCGGCTCGCTATCAGACACCCAGCCGGGGCGTCGCCACCTCGACGCTCACGCTCAAGGTTCCGGCAACGCACGCGCAGGATGCGCTCACCCGCATCTCGGCGCTCGGCGTGATCCTGAGCCAGAACGTGTCGCTCAAAGACCTGCAGCGCCCCGTGACGGTCGAGGCCGATCGCATCAAGACGCTCCAAGGGAAAATCGCCGATCTGGAGCGCAGCCTGAGCGACAGCTCGCTCACCTCCCAGACGCGCTCGCAGCTACAGGTTCAGCTGGCCAACGCTCGCGTCAATCTGCACTCGCTTCAGGCCCAGCGGTCGGCGAAAATCCGCCGCGGCCGCCTGGCGACGATCACGCTCACGCTCACCACCGGCGGCGTGCCCAAGACGCCCTCGCATCCGAGCCGTATCCACAAGGCGATCGATCGGGCCTGGAACGGTCTTTCCTCGGAGATCTCCTGGGCCACGATGGCGCTCATCGTCGCCTCGCCCTTCCTCCTGCTGGTCGCGGCGCTGGCGGTGCTGGTTCGCTATCGCAGGCGCCGCGAAGAGCGCCGGCTGCTGGAGCAGTAGCCCGCGGAGACATCTTTCTCGAAGTCCGCCCGGCCTGATCAGGCCGGGCGGACTCGTTTCCCGCAGATCATCCCGAAGGGAATAGCGACTCGGCGCGCTAGGCAGATACGTTCCGAACTAGCCGTACGGCGATCACAAGGTCGCGCGCGGTTCTCTAGCCGCCCCGAAGGCGTAGAGCCAAGGTTCAGTGCATAACCTTGAAAACTGGTTTCGTGACGACCAGCTTCTTAACTTTCGACCAGGCCATGGCTTCTCCGGCCGATGTCTGCACTATCGAATGGAAGTTGATTCCACGGATCCGGTAGTACCACTTGCCCGGCTTCAACGGAAGTATCGCCGATGTTCCGTACGTGAGCCTAGAGTTTTTCGCCGCGAGCTTGGGGAACGGATAGGAGACGCGGCTCCACTGCACCTGGTATTCGTCTGCGCCGAGCGCCGGCGCCCAGGCCACGAGCGGACTGCCGTACACCGTCGGTAGCTCGGTCGACTTTGCTGTCCTCAGGACTCCGGTTTTTGTTAGGCCGGTGACGTACGGCGCTGTTCCGGTCCCGCCTACCGGTTGGCTGACCTTGCCGAATATTCCGACTCGGCCGGCTACGCAGGCATCCTGCGGAATCTCGCTATCCACGTACTGCACCTCAGAGGCTGTCCTGACTGTCGCACCGGTGGGGTGATTGAACGAAAGCGCGTGATCGAGGGATGCAATCGACGTTGGGGGATCGGCAGCACTATTTTCTGTCACCTTGGTCACCACGAAATACGTGCTCTCGCCCGCGAGGAAGACCCAATCGCCGACGGTGAGCGAATCGACGGTCGAGATCTGCGTGTCACCAGCCATCGCGGGCGCTGAGAGCGTTGTCGGGTCGGCGTTGAACACGGGATTGAGATGAACGGGCACAACTGTCCAGTAGTAGACGCCGCTCGGCCAGGGACGATCCCAGAGATCGAGATTGTCGCCGGTGGCACCGCCCTCTGTGGCGGTGACAGGGTCGCCGTACGGCGTTATCGTTGAAGTTTCCGCGCCGTCTGCGAGCACTTCCGTTCCGGCCTTGTTGATGTCCGTTGTCGCCGTAGGTAGAGCCAGCGGTCCCGACGCCCGCGGCACCCAGGCCGGGCTGCCGACAGCCGCGCCCGTATAGACCTCGTGCACGCAGTCACTGTCAGAGAAGATGTGAGCGCGGTAGAGCGTAGTCAGAATACCGGCTGGCGATTGATTCCCGTTCCAGTAGAAACCCGGCATTAGAGCGTGTGCTTTCGGCGCAGCCACAGTCGCGATCACATCGGAGGCCGTCCCTCCCAGAGCGATCGGACCCGCTGTCGGCCCCGGGTTAGCGCGAGTGGTTGTGAAGACCGGTGACCAGGGTCCGTAACTCTTGGCGCCGAAATCGTTGAGGCTCGTTCCGTACGTGTTTCGCACCGCTCGTACGCGCCAAGTAGCGGTGCCCGTCCAGCTCGAACCCTGGTGGAACGTATACCAGTCGCGCATATCGGTCACGTTGGTCGCTACGTAATAGCTCTTGTTCCAAATCGTGCTGGCACCCGCACCGGTGATCCCGATCTCCACTACCTCGTACTCCGACGCCCCGTGAACGGGCGTCCAGCGCAGCAATCCGCTTGGCGCCGAAAGCTGCGCCGGCTTCTCTGTCCAGCGGACATTGAATCCGAAATTGGCACTCCAGCGGGTCATACCTAGCTGTGTTTTTGCTCTCACACGCGCAAAGAGGGAATATGGATTCCCGGTGATCCACGGGAGTGACAGCGGCACCGAGACGTCGGCTGTCTTCAGAGAGTTCGCATCCCAGAGGATGCTGTTCTCGCGGAAGTCGCTGGACGTCGCGAGTTGAAAATCGTAGCTAAGCGCTTGTTTGACGGGTTTCCAGCCGAACGACGGCGTGCGTGAGAAGTTTCGCTGAGTAGGCTCGTTGTAGCGAAGCAAGAAGGCCTTGAGCCCGGTCGGAGCTTTCTTGGGAGCGGCCTGGCGCGCAGGCGCGGAAGCGGGAAGCGCAAAGGCAAGCGCGAGCGCGAGCAGAACTGTAGTGCGACCGAACATGACGAGAAAGGTTTTCGGCAGATCGGGGGGGTGAGCCTTCCCTCGAATGGGGGATACGCCCAGGCACCTCGGCTCTTGGCCGCCCTTCGCTCTCAGATGATCTCGCTCGGCTCGAGCGTCTCACGAATACGCGCGATCAGCTTAACCGGATCGAATGGCTTGGTGACGTAGTCGTTCGCGCCGGCGGCGAGACCTCGCAGCACGTCGATTCGCTCTGGATGAGAATCGAGCAGGATCACTGGCATGTCCGCGATCGCCGAGTTGCGCCGTATTTGCGCGGTGACCCGATATCCGTCCAATTTCGGCATGCGCACGTCGAGCACAACCAAATCTGGCCTCTCGATCAGCGCCAGGCGCAACGCTTCCTCGCCATCCCTAGCCCGAAGCAGGTCGAACTCTTCACCAAGGGCGAGACTGAGTATCGACAGCACGTCTTCATCGCCATCGCCGAGCAGGATCGTCGCCATTTCTCTTTCGGCGACGAGCCGTAGTGGAGCACAGCCAATCGTCGCCTCGCGCCGCGCGAGCGTTACGTTGCGAACGCCGCCCTCAATCAATCGCAGCGCCGCTCGCTCCGAGCTGGGCGGCCGATAGCGATCGCTCGTGAACGTATGAGCCGCAGGAGATACTTTCTGCATATCTCGTGAATCGGCGACCACAGCGGCGAATCCGTTCCCCAAGCGGCGCGATCGAATTACGTAGAACTGGTATCGGCCGTACCCTCTTCTAGCCCGGCTAAGAGCCTATCCCGTTAGGGATGCGCGGTCGAAGGAGTCGAGCCGTGGATGCCAGGGACAGGGCGGGGCCGTGAAGGAGCACTGGTAGTGCGGCAAGCGGTCTGGACGGGCACTGGCGCCGCGGAGCAGCCGCTTCGGGCGTGCAGACCTAGCTGAATGGGCTCTAGGCTGCGGAGAGAAGCTCGAAAGCTCTGGGCTCGCGCTCGATAGCGATCTCGAGCCAGCGCCCGCCAGGCGGGTGCAGACGGTAGAAATCGAGCAACACGCCTCGAGCTTCCGTGAGACTCTCGAAACGACCTAACACTTGGCCGGAAGTTTTATCTGTTAGTACGTACATCTCATATCCTCCAGGCTCAGTATCGGAGCTGCGTCTGAGATTGGCCTGAAGGCCCGCTAAAAAAAACGTAAGAGCTCGTTTCAATTGACGACCGCCCGTCTCGCAGGTGTGTGGTCGCTACAGCTAGGCCTCAAGACAACGCAGCGCGGCGCCGAGCCCAGCCAGGCGGCGGAGTGCTTCGGTTGAAACGAGCTCTATGGATCGAGGCCGAGAACCGAGCTGCTTTCGCGGTTGGCTAAGGTCTCGGTGATAGCCGTACCGCGCGGCCTACCTGCGCCGGAGGAAACCGATGAGTATTCGCGCTCGCATAGCCGAGCTTGCCGCGTCCCGTGTCCTCGTCCTCGACGGGTCTTACGGCGTGCTCATTCAGCGCAGCGTGCGCGGCGAGGATGCATACCGAGGCGAGCGCTTCAGAGAGCATCCTCATCCGCTTGCCGGCGACCCTGACCTGCTCAACCTCACTCGCCCCGAGGTCGTTAGAGACATTCATCGCGCTTACCTCGAAGCGGGCGCCGATTTCGTCACCACCAACACCTTCACAGCAACCTCGATCAACCAGGCCGATTACGGGCTGGAAAGCTTCGCCGCCGAGATGAGCCTCGCGGGCGCACGACTCGCCCGTAGCGTCTGTGACGAATGGACGGCGCAAACACCCGAGAAACCGCGCTTCGTAGTCGGCTCAGTGGGACCGTTGAACGCCTCGCTTTCACTTTCGCCACGGGTGGACGACCCCGCCTATCGCGCGGTCACTTTCGAGCAGGTCAGAACCAGCTACGTAGAGCAAATACGGGCCCTGGTCGAAGGTGGCGTCGATCTGCTGATGATCGAGACGGTCTTCGACACACTGAACGGGAAAACGGCCATCGTCGCCGCCGGCGATGTCTTCCGCGAGCTGGGAGTCGAGCTACCGCTCTGGCTTTCGTTCACAGCCGTGGATCGGAGCGGACGTAATCTTTCAGGGCAGACCGCGGAGGCATTCTGCATCTCGATCGAGCACGCCGACCCGCTCTTCATCGGCGTCAACTGCTCACTCGGGGCCGCGCAGATGCGTCCGGTCGTCGAGGGGCTCTCGAGCATCGCTTCAACGCTCACCTCCTGCCATCCGAACGCAGGGCTCCCCAACGAGCTCGGCGGCTACGACGAACAGCCCGCCGACACGAGCCGCTTCCTGAGGGAGTTCGCCGAGGAAGGCCTCGTCAACGCGGTCGGCGGCTGCTGTGGGACCACCCCAGAGCATGTGCGAGCCATCGCCGAAGCTGTTCGCGACCTACCGCCTCGCCAGATCCCGCAACGACGCAGAGTGGCCTCGCTCAGTGGCCTGGAACCGCTGCTGCTAGACGAGAGCAGCGGCTTCACCGTTATCGGCGAGCGCACAAACGTGACCGGCTCGGCCCGCTTCCGTCGCCTGATCGAGGCCGGCGACTTCCAAGCGGCGCTGGCCGTCGCGCTCGAGCAGGTGCGCGGAGGCGCCAACATCCTCGACGTCAACATGGACGCCGACCTGCTCGAATCAGAGCAGGCAATGAGGACGTTTCTCAACCTGATCGCCTCCGAGCCGGAGGTGGCTCGCTTGCCGATCATGATCGACAGCTCACGCTGGTCGGTGATCGAGACCGGGCTCGAATGCTTACAGGGCAAGGGCATCGTCAACTCACTCAGCCTCAAGGAGGGCGAGGAGGAGTTTCTCGCTCACGCGCGGCAAGTTAGGAGCTTCGGAGCAGCGCTCATCGTCATGGCCTTCGACGAGCAGGGCCAGGCTGAGACCGCCGAGCGCAAGGTCTCGATCTGCGAGCGCGCCTACCGCTTGCTGGTCGAGAAAGCCGGCGTCTGGCCCGAGGACATCATCTTCGATCCGAACGTGCTGGCGGTCGCCACCGGGATAGAGGAGCACAACGGATTCGCCAAAGCCTTCCTCGAGGCCATCCCACTGATCAAGGAGCGCTGCCCGGGAGCCAAGATCTCGGGCGGCATCTCGAATCTCTCCTTCGCTTTCCGTGGCAACGACGCCTTGCGCGAGGCGATGCACGCCATCTTCCTATACCACGCCATTCGGGCTGGGCTCGACATGGGACTCGTCAACGCCGGCCAGCTCGCGGTATACGAGGACGTCGAGCCGGAGTTGCGGGAGGGCATCGAAGACGTCCTGTTCGATCGCCGACCAGATGCCACCGACAGGCTCGTCGAGCTGGCCGAGCAAGTGAGAGGCGAAGGTACGAAGCGTGTGGTCGATCTGAGTTGGCGCCAGGCGCCGGTCGAGAAGCGCATCGAATATGCGCTGGTGCACGGAGTGGACGATTTCATCGAGGAAGACGCCGAAGCGGCGCGACTCGAGCTCGGTGGGCCGCTGCCCGTGATCGAGGGCCCGTTGATGGGCGGCATGAAGGTCATCGGCGACCTCTTTGGTGAGGGAAAGATGTTCCTGCCCCAGGTTGTGAAGAGCGCTCGCGCGATGCGACGGGCGGTCGCCTATCTGGAGCCGTTCTTCGCGGATGAGCAGGGAGGTACGTCACCGCGCCGGGGCGGAAAGATCGTCCTCGCCACGGTCGCGGGCGACGTTCACGACATCGGTAAGAACATCGTCGCGGTCGTGCTCGGTTGTAACAACTACGAGACGGTCGACCTCGGCGTGATGGTGCCGGCTAGCCGGATCGTCGAGGCGGCAATCGAGGAGAGCGCCGACTCCCTCGGCCTTTCCGGCCTGATAACCCCGTCGCTCGACGAGATGGTCAAGGTCGCGGCCGAGTTGGAACGGCAGGGATTACGGCTACCGCTCCTGATCGGAGGCGCGACGACGTCGAGACAACACACTGCCGTCAAGATCGCGCCTGTCTACAGCGGTCCTGTCGTGCACGTCATCGATGCCTCGAGAGCCGTCGGCGTCGTCAGCAGCCTGCTCGATTCGGCCCGCAGAGACGAGTTCGCGCGCGAGAACAGCGAGGAGCAGAAGCGTTTGCGTGAGCTCTACGAAGAGAAGCGAAAGCCGCTGCTGTCGCTCGACCAAGCGCGCGCCCGCAAGCCGAGCTTCTCGGTCGACCAGGCAGATCTACCCAGCCCGAGCCTGCTCGGCCTACAGCGCATCGACGACCAGCCGCTGGCGGAACTCGTCGACTACATCGATTGGACATTCTTCTTCCAGGCCTGGGAGCTGAAAGGGCGTTTCCCGGCGATTCTCGACCACCCCGAGAAGGGAGCCACCGCACGCGAGCTGTATGAGAACGCTCAGGCACTACTGACACGGTTAGTCGACGAAAAGCTGCTGCAGGCGAGCGCCACTTTCGGGCTCTGGCCGGCTGCCTCCGACGGAGACGACGTTGTCTTCTTCGCCAGCGAGGAGCGGGATGAGCCGATCGCCCACTTTTGCATGCTTCGACAGCAGACCGACCACGAAGACGGCCGCCCGGATCTCTCGCTCGCCGATTTCGTCTCGCCACTAGAGAGCGGGCTCCGGGATTATGCGGGCGCTTTCGCGATTACCGCGGGGGTCGGAGCCGAGGAGCTGGCAGCTCGTTTCGCGGCCGAGAACGACGACTACAGCTCGATCATGGTCAAGGCGCTCGCCGATCGGCTCGCGGAGGCCTTTGCCACCTTCCTGCACGAGCGCACCCGCCAGCTCTGGGGGTACGAGCAACAGCTCGCTCATGAGGACTTGGTAGCGGAACGCCACCGGGGAATCCGCCCTGCTTTCGGCTACCCCGCTTGCCCCGATCATTCCGAGAAGCGCAAGCTCTTCGACCTGCTCGAGGCCGAGACGGCCGGTATCGAGTTGACAGAGAGCTACGCGATGCTACCGGCGGCGAGCGTGAGCGGCCTTTACCTCGGCCACCCGCAGGCGAGGTACTTCTCGGTCGGGCGCGTCGGTCGCGACCAGGTTGCTGACTACGCAGCCCGCAAGGGAATGAGCATCGAGCAGGTTGAGCGCTGGCTGGCGCCTAACCTCGGTTACGAGCCGCCCGGTTAACCGGTTAACCGGCGTTTGCTTGTGGCTCTTCCAGGAACGGCGCCAGCTCGGCCAGCACCTGGCCGAAGACGCGCTCGGTCGACTCGGCGTCGACGAGAACGTGCTTGGCCTTGGCGACTCCACGCTCCGCGAGGACGACCGAGCGCGAGACCTCGATCCTGTGACGCTTCAGCATCTCCGCGCAGCAGGCGCCCGTGCAGCCCGATATCGCCACTACGGGCCGTCCGTCCGAGCCCGGCGTGCCGCCGTCTTCCGCGCCGACTTCGGTCAGGCAAACGAGGTCGGCCAGGCCGAGCCGATCTAGGCGAACGGCGATCTCGTTTGCGAGCTGGCCCAGGTTCGATGCTCCCGAGCAGGCGTAGACGAGCACCTTGGCTGCGGATTCGGGCTTCGAGTTCTCCATCTGTTCCTCCGGGAGCGTCTTTGTCGAGTCTAGAAGTCTATTCCGGTAGAGATGTGCGACCGAGGGGGTCAAGCCGGGGATGCCAGTGATCGCGGAGCTGTGAAGGCGCACTGGTAGTGNNGTTCGTAGCCGGGGCTACGGGCGCGACCGGGGCCTATCCCGTTAGGGATATGCGCGGTCGAAGGGGTTGAGCCGTGGATGCCAGGGGCCGGGCGGGCCGTGAAGGCGCACTGGTAGTGCGGCAAGCGGTCTGGGCGGTCACTGGCGCCGCGGGACGGCCGTTTCGAGGGTTCGGTTCTCGCTCTCAACCGGCGCCGATCAGAACCTGGCGCACGCCGCGCGCGACCATGAGCGCCTCACGAGCGCGGATGACTAGTACGCGGACGGCCGCGCGGTCGGTTGCGATGTCGGTATCGAGCTTGGCTTCGACGTTACGAGCCGAATCGATCTCGACACCGAGGAAGGAAAGGCGCTCGCAAACACGCGCGCGTATGCGAGCGGAGTTCTCCCCTACGCCGGCCGTGAAGACAATCGCGTCGAGCCCTTCGAGCGCTGTCACCATCGACGCGATGGCGGCCGCGATCCTGTGGACGTACACCGAAAGAGCAAGTGCCGCCCGCTCGTCGCTGGAATCCTCCGCCTTTTCGAGCTCACGCACGTCGCCACTCAAATCCGATAAGCCCTTGAGGCCGGATTCGTTCTCGAGGCCGTTCTCGAGCTCCTCGCGACTGAGCCTCCCGGGGTCGAGAAGGTAAAAGATCGATCGCGGATCGACCGATCCGGAGCGCGTCGCCATCGGGACACCTTCGAGTGGACTGAAGCCCATTGTCGTGTCGACGGAGCGTCCGGCGAGCACCGCGGTGATCGAGCAGCCGCCGCCGAGATGGCAGACGACCAGGCGTTCGATCGGATGGTCAAGTAGAGCCGGCGCGCGCTCGGCAGCCCAGGCGACCGAGAGCCCGTGGAAGCCGAAGCGCCGGATCCCGTACTTCTCGCGCCACTGGCGCGGAATCGCATAGGTAAAGGCTTCCGGGGGGATGGTGGCATGAAACGCGGTGTCGAAGACAGCGACCTGGGGCTCGGCCCCGAAGAGCTTGCGAGCCGCGGTGATCGCCTCCAACGCTGGCCGGTTCTGGAGCGGCGCCACCTCGCTCATTGTCTCGATCTCGGCAATTACATCGGAGTCGAGAACGACCGGCTCGCGGAAGCGCCCGCCGCCATGGACGACGCGGTGCCCTATCGCCGCTGCCCGGCCCTTGGCCTCGCTCAACGAGGAAAGGACTTCGCTCTTGTCGCTGGCGCTGACAAGCTCCAACTTGAGACTGGTCGAGCCGGCGTTGACAACTAGAACGGGCAGCATCGATCCCCCTTATCCCACTGGTGTACGGGAAGAGCCTAGCGGGACTAGCCGGTAGGACTCGCCAACAGACTCCGGGCCCAGGTGGTGGCCCGCGCCAGTTCACCTTCGGCCAGGGGGCCCTCCTTGCCCTCGACGAAGAAGCCCTCCGGCTCCGTGACCAAGGTCGCACCGAGTGCTTTTAGCTCGTCGGCGATCTTTCCGGCCGCGTAGCCGAAGACCTTGACCCATCGAGCCACTAGCCGCGTGTCGAAAACGGCCACATTGGCGCCGTTCAAAGCGGGGATCCGGGCAAGTAAGGCTCGCATCGCCTCTGTCGCCCGACCGCCCTGAGTCGGCGACCCGATGACAACGAGATCAAACGAGCACAACTCGGCAGGCTTCGCCTCACCGACACTGAGCACCGCCGCCTCGCCGGCAGCGGCCTCGCCGATGACTCGGGCGACCAGCGCGGTGTTGCCGTAGAGAGAGTCGTAGACGACGAGAACCTTCACAAAATCCTCCTGGCTGAGACGCGAGAGACCCGACTGTACTGAACCTCCACCTCCAACGTCTCGAGCCGGTGACGTTCGAATGACATGACCCGCCTCTGCGCTATTCCTCGCTATTGCTCCGTAATTCTCCGAACAACGTCAGCGGTAGCCGCACGATTCGCTCGTAGGGCCGATCGTAAAGAGTGGAGACCATGACAGCCCAGGTATCCATCCGCTCCGGCGACCCAGTCTTTGCTTTCGACCGCGACCTAACCGTTCGTTCTTGGAATCACCAGGCGGAGCTGCTCACGGGCCTGTCGGCCGAGTCAGTACTTGGGCGTCCCTGCTGGGAAGCGATGGCCGCGCTTGACGAGAACGGTGCGCTGGTTTGCCACTCGGGCTGCTCGTGCGCGCGACTGGCACGAGAAGGGTGGCCAGTACCGCGTAAAACGCTACTGGTGAAGTCGAAGAGCGGTACGCGACGTCCTCTATCCGTCTCAACTGTTTGCCTCAACCAAGATGGGCACGAGCTCTTCCTGCACGTGCTCGAGCCTTCGACCCCAATCTCACTGCTACAGCAACCTTCTCGGGTCGGGCTGACCCCGCGTCAGCGCGAGGTGCTGAGCCTGGTCGCTGATGGATACTCGGCGCGGCAGATCGCGCGTCGCCTCGGGCTCGCCGAGCCAACCGTGCGCAACCACATTCGTGCCATTCTGGTCGAGCTCCGCGTTCATTCGCAGCTCGCTGCCGTTGCGCGCGCGCGCAAGCTCGGGCTCGTCGCCTAAGAACTTGAATCAGAATGACGACCAGCCGACTGGGTGTG
>PMXT01000009.1 GCA_003170995.1 Actinomycetota bacterium
GGAGCACATCTGGGCAGAGCTGCCCTTCGTTCGGATTGTCTGCTGCCCGAACATCGAGCTTATCGTGCTCGTCTTGTAGCCCGAGGAACCTCCCGAGGTGCCAACCCAGATTCCGAAGGCGATTATGACAACGGCGAGCACGATTGCCGAGTAGATGAGCACCTTCACGTTCCCGGCAATCGCCAGAGCTTTTTCAGGAAGCAGACGGCTCATCATTTGTCCTTTCGTCGGTCTGACAACTCTCTCTCGAGTTACCCAGCGCCCCGAGCAGGGGCAGAACAAGCATAAGCGGTATGGAACTAAACGGGGCACGTTCGAACCCTCAAACTGGGGTTGAGTTTTCTCGATTGGGGGCGCTCCACGACGAGTTGCTCCGTAGAGCCTTGGCCAATCCTCGTGAACCTCGGCCTGTCCCCGCCAAAGTAAGCCCAGTGCTTGAGACCGTGACGCTAGTGCTCGAGCGAGCCGGAGAGCCGATGCGGGCGCGCGAGATTCACGCGGCGGCTTGCGAGCTCGTCGGTGAACAACTGCTCTGGAAATCTGTGAAGGCAGCGCTCTCGGCAGACGTGGCGGGTGAGAATCCGCGCTTCCAAAGAGTGCGCTATGGCGTCTACCAACTCGCGAGAAACGTCAGGCGCTCAACCAGTTGAGTGGCCTAGCCAACCAGAAGCCCTGACGATCTGCCGCCGGGCGTTCTTTCGCGAGCGTGAGACTGGGCACCTCACCTGGCGTGCGCTTTCTGCGCGGCTTCACGCATGGATCTTTTTGTAGTCAGGGTGGTGGTGGCGGCAGACCGGATGCTTGTGATCGGGATGGGGGTGCCAGGAGAGACGCCAGCAGTGATAGACATGGCAGTTGTGATGGCGCCACCAAACCATAACCAGACCGATGAGGGTGACCTCGCCGAAGTCTGAGCCGAGGCCGCTCCAGAGCTGGTAGCCCTTGCCGGACAGGACATGGACGAAGTAGGTGTAGAACCAGTGCGGCATCAGAAGCTCCTATGGTATTAAACCGCTCGCCGAAATCATGCGCTTCGCAGGAGGGCGGACGTCCGGGGGAACCCGCTAGCCATCGATAAGCAGCCCCTGGAGAGGCCCGAGTAGCCGTTCCGTGCGTTTCGAGAGGTGCGGGAGCCGGACGAGGCGATGCGTCAGCGGCTGGCCGGCTTGATGGCGCGCTAGCTGCTCCTTGCTGATCGGCTTCCAGTAATCATCGATCACCTGTGCCGGCTCGCCGGCGACTTGCTCGATCGAGAGCTCGAGGTGCTCGGCCCAGAGGCGAAGACGGGTCTGCCGAGCAATGGCCGTATCGTGAGCAACGACGTTCATCTCGGTGTCGTTGAAGAGAGAGTGATCGTTGAGGTTGGCAGAGCCGATCGTGAGCCACGCGTCGTCGACAATGCCGATCTTGGCGTGTACGTAGACGGGATCGGCGAGTCGACCTGCCAGCGCGAAGAGCGTGCAGGCGAGCAGACGCCCCGCGCCGGCGTCCGCCTCGACAAGTTCGCTGAGCATCCCCCGCGTGTCGTCGCCGCCGGCGTTTGGCTTCGCCGGCAGGACGATCAACAACCGGAAGTCGTCGGCCGGGGGCCTCAGGAGCTTGTCGCGCAGAATCTCTGCGATCTCCGGCGACCAGAGAAACTGATTCTCGAGGTAGATCAACCGTCGCGCCGAGCGCAGCGCCCGCACGTACGACTCGAGAATCCGAAAGTCGCCGTCCGGCTTCGCGGCGTAGATGTGCTCTGGCACTGTTCGCACGATCTGCAGCTCCACGTTTCCCGCAGGCTGGGGCGTCACCGGGGAAGCGAGTTTCTCTCCGGTCACCTCCTGCCAACGCATCCGGAAGTGCTCTGCGACGTCGGCGACCGCGGGACCCGTGATCTGCGCGCTCGCGTCGTGCCAACCTACCTGGCCGCGGGCGTGATGGGCACTGCTGTCGAAGCGATCGCTGGATTCCGAGGTCAGGTCGATTCCGCCGACGAAGGCGATGCGATCGTCTATCACGATCGTCTTCTCGTGGTGGCAGTGCATCGGCCGCTCCTTTTTATCGAGCGCACACTGGATCTGCGTTCCTTTGCAGAGGCTCTCGCGCATCCTTCGCACCATCCCTCGTGAGGGTCGAAACAGCGGCAGCGGCGCTCCCGCCCAGACGAGCACGCGCACTTCGACCCGTTCGGCGAGCCCGGCCAGAAGATCCCGCAGAATCGCCGGCTCTTCGTCGCGCGCAAGCGCGAAGTCAGGAGAGAAGTACCAGCCGGCGATATGGACGTGCGACTCGGCTCGCGCCAGTTGTGTCGCCATTCGCGGCAGCGCTTCGGCGCCGTCGATGAGGATCTCGAGCGAATTTCCCGGGCGCGGCTGCGGCTCTTCGGCAGCCCAGCCGCCCGGGCGGGCATCGAGTGCCGCAAGCCAGCCAGTACGCCCCAGCCGCCGCCGGTGATGCGCGCGAACGGCGTAGCCGACCGCCGCTCCCAGCCGATGGTCAGCACGGTCCACGAGCGTGCGCCAAGAATCAATCCGGGTCGCTAGGTCACCTCCGCATCCTGGGCCGAGAAGAGAACGGTTGGGGTGTCTTCTTCGGCTGGGTCTTTGCCGCGCACGATGACGTCAACGAGTGTGGCAGCGACGGCGGCGATCGGGATCGCGAGCAGGACGGCGAAGCCGCCGAACAGGATCGCGGAGGCGAACACCGAGACCAGCACCAGCAACGGCGAGAGACCAACGGCGTGCCCTAGCACGCGCGGCAACACGAGGTAGTCCTCGAGCAACCGGACGACTAGAACGGCCAGGCCGGCCGCGAGCGCGACATGCCACGAGGCGGTGAAGCCGACGCCGACCGCGACCGCCCCGGCAACTAGGGGGCCGATCACAGGCACGATCTCAAGCACGCCAGCGAAGATGCCCAGCAGCAGCCAATAGGGCTCTCCGATCAGCGAGAAAGCGAGCGATAGGACCGTGGCAACGAAAGTGATCAGAAGAATCTCGCCGCGGACGAACGCTCCCAGCTTGGCGTCAATCAAGTCGAAGGTGTCGCGAATCTTTTTCCGCTTCGGTCGAGCGATCAGCGACGTGATCAGGTCGACTGCTCGGTCACGTTCGAAAATCCAGTAGGCGGCGCTCGCGAAGACGAAAAACAGGCCGATCAGGACGTCGAACGCCCTGCGCGTCACGGTCACCGCCGGGTGAATCAAACCCGTACCGGACGGCAGTTTCTTGAGCCTCTTTTCGAGCCCGACCAGAAACTCGTGCTTGATCCCCGTCGAGTGATTCGCGGCCTTCTTGAGCTGTGAGCTCGAGGTTGGAGAGCTGCCAACGGCCGCCTCGATCTGATGAAGCGCGCGCGGCGCGGCAAACCAGAGAAAAAGTGCGACCAACCCAAGCATGGCCAGGTAATGGATTCCGACCCCGATCCCGCGGGGGATGCCGCGGCGACGCAGCGCCTCAACGCCGGGACGCATTGCGGCCGCAATGACGATCGCCATGAACAGGAGCGCGATTACCAGCTTGAGCTTCCAGAGCGCCAGCGCGGAGACGATCACCGCGACAGCGACAATCGTCGTGATGAAAGCCCGGCGAGCCGTCGAACTTGACGAGCTCTCGCCTCGATCCTCATCGCTCGCCGGCCCGTTGGGCCCGCCTGAGTCCGCGCCGCTTTCCCTCACGCCAGCGCTAGGAAGCCGGTTCACGAGATTCCTCCCTCGCCTTCACGAAGGCGCCGACTCTCCGTAGCGCCGTGTTGCTCTGAGGCGGCCTGTTCGGATACGCCTGAGCGTGGCCTCGAGCGCTGCCGTGAGATGACCTCCCGCCAGCTCTTCGAGCGGCGCTACCTGCCGTTCGAGCCTGGGCGCCGGACTGTTGGAGCCGGACTTGTTGGCGCCTGACACAGGCCGATTCTAAACCCTTTCGACGGTCTGGACCAACTATTGGAAGACGCGTTGATCTACTCGGAGGACAGTGTTGAAGGAGGGCGACCGATGGGGCTACGTGTAGTCCAGGCGCTGAATTCTCACGTAAAACCGAATCCGGTCAACCCACACAGCATTTTCCAAAATGGGGCACTTCCCATGCCATTGTTGATGATTTATTACGCACCCCATCTGATGGGGGAGTCATTATCAGCGCAGCACTGATCGTCCGCGTCTACGCGGACTTGAACAAGGAGACGCGATCGTGGTCGTAGCAGCACTCGGCATCGGCGTCATTGGAACAATCCTCGTCGTCATCCTCGTCATCGCGGCGATTCTGTTCTTCCTGCGCCGCCGCTGAAATCACCAAGTTACGACGTTATCGTTCGAGGGGAGAGCAACCCTTTTGCCACAACGGAACGAGGTGATCGAATGTACGGACTGACCCGCGCTTCGATGACGCTGATCGCGGCTGGCGTCGCCGGGTTTCTGATTTGGATCGCGACGACAATCAACGATCAAGCTACCGGCGGGTACTGGGCCGTCTGCGGGCTGATCGCGGGTGCGGGTCTCGTGATGGCCTTGTCCCAACTGCTAGGTGGATGGACGAAGTGGGGCGTGCCGCGCCTTTCTGCGACCGTCTTCCTCGTGGCGTTCATCCCGGTGCTGATTGCAGCGGGCTGGGTCGTCATTGCGCACCAGCCCGGCGGGAACTGGACTAGTCACCACGTGCTGTCGTGGTCCAACGGCATCCACATCCGCGGCTTGGTGAACGACCTGGCGAACTACGTCAGCGTGCTCGCCTTCGGGATCGGCCTCGTGTTCGGCTACTCGTTTGACACGACCGGTCCACGCCAGCGCGCGGCCGCCGTCGACGGGCGCCAGGACGTCGTCACGCCTGCAGATCAGCGCGCCTCGGACGAGCCGCTCGCGGCGGAGGGGACCGCTGCGGGAGCCGGCACACAGCCGAGGACCTCTCGGTTCGGTCTCAGAAGGAGAAGTAAGCCGGTCGCCTCCGAGGACAGGCCCGTCGACGAGGTCGCACCGACCCAGACGACCGACCACAGCTGACTGACCTGACCCCGGTTTTAGATCCACTTCTTACTAACATTAAAAGTTGACCTAAAACCGGGGTCAGGTCACCCAAGGTGCGCGGTTTTCGGGCCCTCCCGCCGATCCGAAAGCCAGCGTTCAGCGGTGACCGCGCATCATCCAAAGTGGACCACCAACCGTGCCCGTCGACTGGCTACGGTTGGGCACTCTCCCCTACCCCGGTCGCCTTCCACGCCGGCTTCCGGAAACGGTGCAGCAGTAGCGGGGGGAGAACCCCGAGGACGAGAATCCCGGCCGCGATCAGCCCCGCATATACGAGCGGGCTCGTGTGGGCAAGCTGTGACGGGGACACGAAACCGATCAGGAACGCGATCACCGATGATAGCCCGCCGACCAGGCACAGCAGGCTCAGCGCGGGCGCACGGTATCCGCGTGGATGATCTCGCTGCGCGCGGCGGAGACGCACTGCGGCAATGAACATCAGGACGTACATGATCACGTACACCTGCGTAGCCAGCGCCGTGAAGATCCAGTAGGCACTGGAAACGGTCGGGATGAACGCGTAGAGCAGCGCGATGACCGTGATCACGACGGCTTGTGCCGTCAGGATGTGGACCTCGATGCCGTGATCATTGACCTTCTGGAAGTACGGCGGGAGATAGCCCTGTTCACGTCCGATCCGCACAAGGCCCTCGGACGGACCATCGAGCCAGGCCATCATGCCGGCCAGGGCCCCGACCGCCAGAGCGATCGCGATCAGCGGCACAGCGAAGCCGATCCCGAAGTGCGTCATGAAGCTGTTGAAGGCTTGCATGACGCCAGCGGTGAAGCTGATGTGGCCCGCCGGAATCACCCAGGAGATCGCCAGCGTCGGGAAGATAAAGACCGCCAGCACGAGCGCCATCGCGACAAAGATCGACTTCGGATAGTCCCGCCCTGGGTTGCGAAGTTCGTCGACGTGCACGGCGTTGATCTCGACTCCGGCGTAGGTGAAGAAGCTGTTGACGATCAGGACGATGCTGGCCAGTCCACTCCACGCCGGCAGGATGTGATGAGTGTCCATCGGCGCCGCCGAATGGTTGCCCTGCGCCAGGTAGATGACCCCGAGGACGACGAGGATGGCTCCTGGGATTAGCGTTCCGATCACGGTCCCGCTCGAGGAGAGCTCGGCCACGAGCGAAACGCCTCGTGAGGACAGCAGCACGCCGCCCCAGAAGAGCACGATGATGATCGCAGCGGTGTAGACCCCGTTGCCGGCCAGGCGCGGGTCGACCACGTAGGCGAGCGTGCTGCCAACGAAGGCGAGTAGCGCCGGGTAGTAGAAGATCGTCTGGGCAAACTGGCACCACACCGCGAGCAGGCCCATCGGAGCCGAGATGCCCTCGCGGACCCAGTTGTAGACGCCGCCCGGCCACCCGGAGGCGAGTTCTGCCGCGACCAGCGACACGGGCAGCAGGAACACAAAAGCGGGTAGGACGTAGAGGAAGACGGAGGCGAATCCGAGCGTGGCAGTCGCCGGCGCCGATCCCAAGTAGCCAACCGATCCCACGGTCATCATCGCCAGCGCAGGCCAGGTGATGAACCTCCGGTTCGGTCGGCCGGTATCCGAGGCGAGAGCCGAGGCGCCACCGGCCCGCGGATGGCGTCGCCTGTGTACCCACATGAGGTCCCAGTATGACGCTGAGGTGCTCGCCGCGATTGGCTGTCCGCGAGAGCCCGATCACCCGAACCGTCCATTGCCGCTGGGGCGTTCGCCCAGCGCTGCCGTGAACTTCCGCAACGAGATTCGTGACCGCGTAGGGTTCGTTAATTCGAACTACCTGCAAAATTGGTTAATTCCGGCGACGGACGAGTTTCTGAACCCTACGCGGCCGAGCAGGCGATTTCGCCGAGTTTTCGCCTAGGTGACCTTGAAGCTGAGCGTCTTCGAGTTCTTGTCGGCGGAGAGCTCGAGCCGGTATGTGCCGCGCTCTACCGGCTTACCTACGAAGAGCTGCTTGACGGTCAGCGTGTACTTCGTGAAGGAGCCCGTCCTCTTGGCGCTCTTCACGACCGTCCACTTCTTGCCCTTCTTGATGGTGAGGACGTAGCGGAAGATCTCGCTCTCAGGTGAGAACTTGCAGCTGAGCTTGACCTTGCCGGCCTGGGAGCCGGTGAAACTCGTCATCGAGAGTTTGCAAGAGGCGATCTCTCCGCCCGCACTCGCGGGCGTGATCACCATCAGCGTGAAGTCCTGCGAAGCATTGGGCAGCACGCCGTTTGAAGCGGTGATCTTAAGCGGATAGCTGCCGGCGGCGGCAGCTGCCGGAGTGCCCGACATCCGCAACGTCTCGACGTAGCAACAGCGAGCGCTGTCGACTTCACGTTGGGACGCAGCGGGCAGAACCTTCCGATTCAGAGGTCGGGGTTTGGACGTGAAACTTTAGTTGTTCGCGTTCACCCTGGAAAACAATGGTTTGGTCCTAAGCGGACAGCTTCACAACCTCTCTCCAGCGTTGCAGAAACTGCTTTCTGACCGCTGTTTGGGCGTGTCCGGTCGCTGACTGGCCTTTTCCAAAGCGCCGTGCAAAGATCAGCTCCCTCGCAATCTTTGACCTGATCCTTCTGGCGGGCTCGACCGGGATCGAACCGGCGATCTCCTCCGTGACAGGGAGGTGTGCTAACCACTGCACCACGAGCCCGTGCGGAAGGCTTCTCTTGCTCAGGCGGCTTTGTCGTCACGCCGCTCAAGCCTCGGCTTGGCGAGCTTGTCGTTCTCTTCAAGGTTGGCGTCATGGATGGCATCGCGCAGGTGACGGAGGCTCTCGAGCAGCTCCTCAAGTTCCTTGATCACCTCTGGAGCAGCAGCTTCCTCTTCTCGCAGCAGTCTGATGAAGCTCTCTGCCGCCTTGTCGGGCGGCGGCTTCAAGGAGCAGTAGGTGTGACTCGCTCGGCTCCCACTGCGTCGACCACGGCGGTGTCCGCTTCATAACCTTCATCGTCTCATGCGCGTGCCCGTGTTGTCAATCGCGGCAACGCCACCGAGGCGTTTCGGCTATCCTGCCCATCACCGCAGTATCGCAAGTCTGCTATTTGAGGTAAGGCCCTGGTATAGAATGAGCGCGGTCATCGCCGCCGCCTGGCGAGATACCGCGCTCAAGACCGATCATAAGCAGCGCAGGGCACCTGATGAAGTGAAGAGCCTAGATGGGCGGCGCTTGGGCGAAGGAACATTGCCGCATACCCGGCAGCCGTACCAGCTCGGGGCTCGCCAGGACGATCGGGACGGTGGTCCCGCGAGAATCCGGGGGCGTCCTTCCGCCCGGCGATGCGAGATGACGCCGGATAGCTCGCCGGCCGAGCGGACTTGGCTACCTCTTGACATAGTTCTTGCCAAAGAGGTATTCTCGCGCCAGTGCTCAGGCGTAGCTTTGGGTTGCCGCTAACTGAGGAGATGCGTTTGTGAAAGAGCGTCAGAGGACACTAACTAGGCACCTCGTCGGACTGGTAGCTGTCGTGGCTGCCTTTGCGGGGTGGGCCGTGATTGGAGCAAGCAGCGCCTCCGCAGCCGTACCTCAAACACTGTCGTACTACGTCGATACGGAATCGACAACGACGCTTTACAACTGGGGTTATAACGCGCCAGGCGATTTGAGTGGAAACGGCGCGCTGGGTATCATCCTCGATTTCGGGCGACCTGCGTATCGCTCATCCGATGGCGTATACGGAACGATAGATTGGAATGGGGTAAGCGGTCATTTCGTGCCTAACGGGACGATTCTGGCACTCATGGAAGCTTTTGCCCGAGGGTGGTATAACGGCCACAGCGGTAATATCGCGATCGCTCAGGGTGTCAACAACTGCAGCGTGGATTCTATTGATCCCGGCTGTCCGGCCCACACAAGTTACGATCTGCCTAGTCACCTCGGCTGGATCACCGCAGCGCAGAAGTGGGCCGCCTTCTGCGACAAATTCGACAACTGGTTGGCCAGTTCAGGCTACTGGGGGCGTGTGGTTGGTGAGGCCGCTATCGACGCCGAGCCGGATTACGACTCGACTTACTCGCACACCGCGAACTTCGTCGGAGAATTCAATAATGATGTCACATGGGCCTGGAATTACGACTTCGGTGCTCCATACACAGGCACTTGGAACATGCAGGAACTGTACACCATCGCCTACGGCGTCACGGCCGACGAGCCATGGGCTGAGGTTTACAATCAGAGCATGGCAACAGAGTGGGCCAACCTGTCACAGTGGGGCGCGAACAATAGCAAAAACGGTGCCATCTATTTTCAGGGAGTGATGTGCACGACGGTAGGTCTTGACTGCTCGACGGCGTACAGCGACCTGGTCCGAGCCCTGAGTAAGGTCAAGTATATTGGGATCAACGAATGGAAGACCAAAATCAAGTTCGGGTAGGGGGCTTGAAATGCTGAAAACAACTCTTAGCCGACGTAGTCGGATCACGAGTTTCGTGGTGCTTGTCTTGATGGGAGCTGGTGTTGGCACGGGGGTCGCACTCAGTTCTAGTTCATCAGGGCCAGCCATCTATATCCCACCCGCAAAGCAAGCGGTGCACCACGGAACGTGGCCGCCGCCAAACGCTGCACCTCCGGCGCCCAGAAACCTTTCGGCCGTTTCGGCTGCATCTGCATCTGCTCTTCAACCTCCTCCGAACGCCGGGCAAATCGTGCTTGCGTCAACAACACCGCTTGAAGTACCAAGTTCAACCGATGTGCTCACTCCCACGTCCGGATGGGCGGATCTGCGTGGCAACAGTATGGTCGAGATCTTTGCCGGTTCGTCCGCGCGAGATCCGGCAACGGGCGTGATCTTCGTTGCCGCCGATGACCAGACGACAGGGCAAGAGGTTGATCCGAGTGGCGTATACACGGCTCCTACTGGAAGCGGAGCTCTGACCCTCACCGCCGTGAGTGGTCAGACGGTGAGCTTCGTTACGAACGATGGTACCCAAGGCACGTTCGACCTTGGCACGAAAGTATTCAAAATCGGCGGCTAGCGGGCTCCGGCTCGTTTCGATCGTCGCGGTAATCGGAGTCGTCGCCAGCGGTTGCGGGTCAACTCGAAGTCATGCCGCAACAAGGCACTCTGGTTCTGGTCCGCCGCGTCTGGTCTTGTCAGCTCATCACGGCCGTCCTGGCACGGTAATCGACATCACGGGCACGAACTGCCCTCCTCTCCTCGGTGAAAGCGACAAGATGCTCTGGTACGACAGCTACGAACTAGCGCACTCACCAATGCACAAGTTCCACTTCGTTAAACCGCTGCATCGTACGGGAGATACGGTTAGGGCAACATTGGTGATTCGGCGCTCATATACGCTTGGCGTCGGCTTCCTTGAGCTCTTGTGCGGTGACAACCGCGGGAATGCAGTGGCTCACATCAAGGTCGAGCGCTAACCACTGCACCACGAGCCCGCGAAGGGCTTGCCCCTCAGGCGGCGTCCGTGATGAGGGGTCGACCAAGCCTCGGCGAAGCCAGCTCGTCGTCTGGGTCGAGGTTTCCATCGTGGATCGCGCCCCGCGGAAACCGAGAGCGCTCATCGAGTTGGCGCCGGGCCTTATGCTGCCACATCTCTCCCATATGCCCCGTGGGCGGAACAAGGAAGGCTAGGTCTGAAGCTCTCACCGTTTCAATTTCGCCTCGATCTCCTCCAACTCGGAGCGCTCCGACATGAATCACGTCAGCGAGCTGAGGATCGAGTAGGTCGAGTCGAGAGGGAGGCAAGAGGACAGCCAGAACCTGCAGTTGCAGGGAAAACGAGGCGAGCGAGATTTCGCTACCGACCCCGGGAGTGCGTAAAAGTGTTCTGTTTCCAGGGATAACGTTGTGGGACGTACAACAGTTATGGAACTAAACGGGTTCAAACCTAGATGCCTCTCGCACCCTCGGGGCGCCGCTGGCGGTGCGAGCCCGGAGAGGACAGTGTTACCGACACGGCCTCGGAGAGGATCGTGCCGCCAGCGGTGTCAGGCGGTTCCGTAGGCCGGTCGCGCCCGGCCTAAAGGAGTCGCCGGCCGAGGACGCGAGATGGCGGAGGCCGGGCTTGAACCGGCGACCTACGGGTTATGAGTCCGTCGCTCTATCCAGCTGAGCTACTCCGCCTTCGGGCCATAAGCGTAGTACGCGAGCGCAACTTACACGCGGTATCAATTAAAGCCCGGGTGCCCCGTTTCCCGGCGACTCGCTCGCTACGTATCCGACTCGAGCCGGACGGCTATAGACTCCCCGAGATGGAGATGCGCGTTCTCGGCCGAACCGGAGTGCGGGTGAGCCCGCTCTGTCTCGGCGCGATGATGTTTGGCGCTTTCGGCAATCCCGACCACGACGAGTCGATCCAGACGATCCATCGGGCGCTGGACGCGGGCATCAACTTCATCGACACGGCCGACATCTACTCGCTCGGCGAGTCGGAGGAGATCGTCGGCAAGGCTCTCGCCGGCGGTAAGCGCGACCGCGTCGTCCTTGCCACCAAGGTGCACGGCACGATGAGCGACGACCTGAACGAGCGAGGCAACTCGCGGCGCTGGATCATGCGCGAGGTCGAGGCGAGCTTGCGCCGACTGAACACAGACTGGATCGACCTGTACCAGATTCACAGGCCCGACCCCTCCTGCGCAATCGAGGAGACGCTGAGTGCCCTCACCGACCTCGTCCGGGCCGGCAAGATCCGCTACTTCGGCAGCTCGACCTTCCCGGCGCACGAGATCGTCGAGGCGCAATGGGCTTCGGATAAAAGGGGTCTCGAACGTTTCGTCTGTGAGCAGCCGCCCTACTCATTACTGGTGCGAGGAGCCGAGATAGGCGTGTTACCCGTCTGCGAGAGCTATGGGATCGGTGTGATTCCCTGGAGCCCGCTGGCAGGAGGATGGCTGTCGGGCCGCTATCGAAAGAACGTGGAGCTGCCGAGCTCACACCGCGCCTTGCCGGGAGCCAGCAGCGTCGACCTGTCGCTGCCCGCTAATCAGGCCAAGCTCGACGCCGCGGACAAGCTCGCTGCTCTAGCCGAAGAAGCCGGTCTCTCGCTCGTTCAGATGGCGCTTGCCTTCGTGCTCGAGCATCCCGCCGTGACGGCGGCGATCATCGGGCCGCGTACGCTGGAGCAACTCGAAGGACAACTTGACGCCGACGACGTCAAGCTCGACCGGGAACTGCTCGATCGAATCGACGAGATCGTCCCGCCCGGCAC